>NZ_JBYCKY010000581.1:0-2731 GCF_057473605.1 Mycobacterium sp. TH-M82
CGGTGTCGTTGACTGAGTGACTCGATGAGAATCATCTGGCCTGGTTCGTCTGCGGCGCGGTCGAGCAGATGAATTTGTCGGCGTTCTACGTCGACTATCGCACCGATGGGTGTGGTCGTCGCATGGGCCGTCGATGATGGTGGCGCTGATGCTGTATGCCTACTGCATGGGGATGCGTTCCTCGCGGGCGATCGAGAAGGCCTGTAGCTCGGATGTGCCGTTGCGGGCCCGTTCACACCACGATCGCTCGTTTTCGCCCGGTCGGAGGTAAGGCGGGATCTAGGCGTATGGACCAGGTGTGGGTGAACCGGGCGGCCAGCGCCGAAGCCGCGGTCGCCGTACGACACCTGAAACGGCTCTGGCATCTGCCGGGCACTCAGCTCGGGGTGGTGGCCTGGCCGCCGGCGCCGCGCCGCCGACCACGGCACTGGCACTACTGGTGGCAGGCGCACCTACTGGACTGCCTGGTCGATGCGCAGCTGCGCGATCCGCGGCCGGAGCGGGTGGCCCGGATCAAGCGGCAGATCCGGTCACAGCGGATCCGCAACGGCGGATCGTGGGTGAACGACTACTACGACGACATGGCGTGGCTGGCCCTGGCCATCGAGCGGGCCAGCCGCGTGACCCGCATCGACCGGCACCGCGCGTTGGACACACTGGCCGACCAGCTCGTCACCGCGTGGGTGCCCGAGGACGGCGGCGGCATCCCGTGGCGCAAGCAGGACCAGTTCTTCAACGCCCCGGCCAACGGGCCCGCCGGGATCTTCCTCGCCCGCTATGGTGGCCGGTCGAGACGGGCCGAGCAGATGGCCGACTGGATCGACGCAACCCTGATCGACCCGCAGACGTATCTGGTGTTCGACGGCATCAAGGCCGGTTCGCTGGTGCGAGCAGAGTACCCCTACTGTCAGGGCGTGGTGCTCGGGTTGGAAACCGAGTTGGCCATTCGCACCGGCCGGCAGGCCGGCGGACGGCACGCCGCCCGGGTACAGCGCCTGGTCGCCGCGGTCGCCAAGCACATGGCGCCGGATGGGGTGCTCAAGGGCGGCGGTGGTGGCGACGGCGGCTTGTTCGCCGGGATCACCGCCCGCTACCTGGCGCTGGTCGCCACCGCGCTGCCGGGTGCTGCCGCCCAGGACGCTGGGGCCGCCGCGGCGCGCGACGCTGCCCGAGCCGTGGTGCTGTCGTCGGCGAGATCGGCGTGGGAGTACCGGCAGACGGTGGACGGACTGCCGCTGTTCGGCGCTTTCTGGGACCGCGCCGCCGAGTTGCCCGACGCCGACGGTGCGGCGGCCGAGGTGCCCGAACGCGACCTGTCGGTGCAGCTGTCCGGCTGGATGCTGATGGAGGCCGCCCATAGCGTCACAGCCGGCGTACGCAGCAGATAGCTCAGGCCGCCTGCTCGGGTTGAGGCCCCGGTCCGGGCCGCGCTTCGGTGTCTTCGGTGTCTTCGGTGTCACTGTCACGGCTGCGCCGCCGGGCCAGATACACCCTGCCCGCGGAGAACAGGGCCGGCAACAGTGACACGATCAGGACGCCCAGGATGATCGGCTCGAGGTGGTCGGTGATGCCAGGCACCTTGGTGCCCAGGAAGTAGCCGGCCAGCGTCATCCCCCCGCCCCAGAGGAGGCCGCCGACGATGTCGAAACCCAGGTACACCGGATAGCGCATGTAGGACACTCCGGCGATCACCGGCACGAACGTCCGAGCGAACGGCACGAACCGCGCCAGGATGATCGCCACCGGTCCGTATTTTTCGAAGAATGCGTGCGACTCGGTCACGTAGTGCCTCTTGAAGAAGTGCGAGTCTTCCTTCTTGAAGAGCGCCGGCCCGATCCGGCGCCCGATGAAATATCCGGTCTGATCGCCCAGCACCGCGACGATCGCGACGGCTGGCGCCAGCATCCGGATGTCGAGGGTGCCGTCGGCGGCCAGCAGGCCACCGGTGACCAGCAGTGACTCGCCGGGCAGCAGCGGGAACAGCAGGCCCGTCTCGGTGAAGACGATGACCAGGATGGTGGGCAGCACCGCGGACGCGAACAAGCCCTGCGGGCCGATCCAGTACCGCGGGTCGACCAGGTCGGGCAGGGCGACGGTGGCGGCCACGGTGGTGCTGGTGGTGCTCATGACGCTCTAACATACCGGCGGTGGTCCGGTGGGCCGGTTAACGCGACCGCAGCCTTGGGATAGTGGGGGCAGGCAACCGTTGTACCTTGGGTGTGCTTCGAGTGCACTTTGGTGTGTTGGAGCATTGCTTGTCGTAGGGCGAGGATAGGGTGGCCGCATAACTTAATCCCCGTAACTGGCCGGGATATGCCAGTTGTGGTCCAGTCGGGACCACGGCGCCGTTCGTCAGCAGTTCCAGCGGCAGCGCTGGAGACGCCGGGCCAGACCAGCGCAGACCGCTGGCCTGGCGAGCCCAGGTAAGACCGGTTCGCGCAAGCGGCGGCCGTGGGCGGTGAAGCCAGAACCCAAACCCCGCAAGGGGAGGCCGCACGAGCGTGTTACTACAACACACTCGGTGGCAACGGCATACTGGGACCACATCGCATTCGCCAGGAGGAAGCTGCTATGCCTATCGCAACATCCGAGGTTTACGCCGAGATGCTGAGACGTGCCAAGGAGAACTCGTATGCCTTCCCGGCGATCAACTGCACCTCCTCGGAGACCATCAACGCCGCGGTCAAAGGCTTCGCCGACGCCGGCAGCGACGGCATCATCCAATTCTCTA
>NZ_JBYCKY010000582.1:0-4144 GCF_057473605.1 Mycobacterium sp. TH-M82
TGCCGAAGCCCGACCCGCCCATGATCCGCATGTAGTTGGCGTCGCTGGGGTGGCTCAGCGAGTAGTAGTTGCTGTCGAAATCTTCGGTCTTGATCAGGCTGTTGATGAACGGCGCGTTGGGGCTGCCCACGATGTCGCCGACACCCTTGTTCTCCATGTAGATCAAGAACACGTGATTCAGGTGACCGACGTCGGACGTCGGTGT
This sequence comes from Mycobacterium sp. TH-M82, assembly GCF_057473605.1. Classification (NCBI taxonomy): domain Bacteria; kingdom Bacillati; phylum Actinomycetota; class Actinomycetes; order Mycobacteriales; family Mycobacteriaceae; genus Mycobacterium; species Mycobacterium sp. TH-M82. The sequence continues at coordinate 206 of NZ_JBYCKY010000582.1, forward strand.
GGTGAGCGGTGCCGCGGTGAGGCTTGGATCGCCGACCGTGAACGACTCGTTTGCGGCGTAGGCGGAATTGTAGTTGCCGAGGAAATGGTTTTCGTCGTGGAAGATCGTGGTCACCTGCGCGGAGGTGGCGCCCTCCGGGACCGTCCCAGTGATGTCGCGTTGCTCAAACCCGGTGATGGCCAGGCGATCCCATACCGTGACCGGATGGAGCGAGTCGGTGCCCAGCACGTTCCCGTCGGCGCCCAGGAAGCTGACCTGCACTGTGGTGTAGGACGAGTTCAAGCCCTGGCCGCCGAGATCTGCGCTCAGCTCGTACGGCGTTCCGGCCGCGCCATTGAGGTCGACGGTTTGGCTGATGCTCGACGTTGCCACCGGTCCGCCGCCGGCGAAATTGTCGTCACCGGCCGGCGTGCCCGGCGGCGCGTCCTGCGGAAAGCCCAGGTACCCCGTCAGCTTTGGCAACGGGAACGGCAAACCCAACGGATAACCGCGCGGGGTGCCGTACTCGATCACGGTCGGGGTGCCGGTCTCCGTCCAGCCCGGAATGGTCACCCCGCTAAAGCCCGACCCGGACGGGTCGGCAACTTCAAAGTTAGGGTTGACCAGCAAGTTCTGACTCATCGGCTGCGCAGCATTACCGGCGGCGGTGGCAGGAACAGCCTGGTTGACCCAAGCATTGAGCACGCTGTCAACCTGCTGACCAAAGCTGCTGTCAAGCCAGTCCTGCTCTAACCCATGAAACCAGGCATCAAAAGGACCGGCCGCCGCCACCGAGCCCACATCAGCAAGCGAACCACCTGCCGCATCACCCAGCGAACCCATGACGGAATCGATGATCGGCTCAAGAATCGCGTCAAACTCATCGGCTTCGGCCGTCGGCGCGGCAGCCAACTGCGTCACGCCCAACGCCAGAAACACCCCGACACCGAGACTCGAACCGACTACCCGACGACGGGCCTTCGCGCTGCGCGACCGACCATTGCGCTTCGTGTCCCGATAACTCGCCATGGATCCGACCTCGTTATAGGCCCCCGCGAAACTGCTCTGTTGGCAACCGACGTATCTCACGTTTCGTTAGGCTACTCCTCGGGGAACGGCTGGGGAAGCGAACCGGCCACATTTTCCACACGCTCAGGAGGGAGCCATCTATCGGGGCCCATCTCAGTTCCCCAGACACGACCCCACCGGCGGGATCAGCACACCCTCACCTGCACGCCGTTTCCGGAAGATCCGGATGTCAACAGCGGCGCAGGTCGCGGGTGACCGCCACCCTGGACGCCGGCTGGTCATCCGGCGGATGTTCGACACCGACCAGTGTCAGCCCGCGAGCCGGGGTGCAGCTAGCCACTATTTCCAGAAAGCGTTCATGGGTTGGGCGTACATGCCGTTGTCGGTGAGCGGGGCCAGAGTTCCCGGCGCAGGGCGCAAGGCGTCTTCAATAGTGGCCATCAGGCTGTGCTGGTTGTAGTAGTCGTTGGTGACCAAGTGGCCGGATTGCATCCCCCCGCCGTCACCGCGTCCTGGTTGGGGATGACGATTATCGGAACGTTGTTGCCTTCGTTACCGAAGCCCAGTGACAGGTTGTTGTAGTCCTCGTCCCACGTGATGACGATCGCGTCCTTCTCGTTCGGGTCAGTCCACGTCGGCGAGTTCTCAATGGTGGATATCGTCTGCTGGAGATACTGGTCGCCGGCCGCCACGTTGTACTGGTGCGTCGTGAGCTCGCTGACAATGATCTGGGCAATGCTGCTAAGCGTATTTTCGGGGCAGTGTTGTGGTAGACGTAGCTGAATAGGCCGAATGGCGTTGCGTCGACCGCGTCACCCGGCGTTATGTCGGTGGTACCCGCCGGGATGCCCTGATCGTAGCCGGCCCACGATACGCCCGCCTGATCCATTTCCTGCATGAGGGTGGGCGCATTGATGACGTCCCCGGCGGGGTCGTAGTCGATGCCGAAATCCGATCCGCCCATGATCCGGAAGTAGTTGGCGTCGCTGGGGTGGCCCAGCGAGTAGTAGTTGCTGTCGAAATCTTCGGTCTTGATCAGGCTGTTGATGAACGGCGCGTTGGGGCTGCCCACGATGTCGTCGACACCCTTGTTCTCCATGTAGATCAAGAACACGTGATTCAGGTGACCGACGTCGGACGTTGGCGGGGTGAGCGGTGCCGCGGTGAGGCTTGGATCGCCGACCGTGAACGACTCGTTTGCGGCGTAGGCGGAATTGTAGTCGCCGAGGAACCGGTTTTCGTCGGTGAAGATCGTGGTCACTCGCGCGGAGGTGGTGTCTTCGGGGATCGTCCCGGGGATGTCGCGTTGCTCAAACCCGTTGATAGCCAGGCGATCCCATACCGTGACCGGATGGAGCGAGTCGGTGCCCAGCACGTTCCCGTCGGCGCCCAGGAAGCCGACCTGCACTGTCGTGTAGGACGAGTTCAAGCCCTGGCCGCCGAGATCTGCGCTCAGCTCGTACGGCGTTCCGGCCGCGCCGGTGAGGTCGACGGTTTGGCTGATGCTCGACGTGGCCACCGGTCCGCCGCCGGCGAAATTGTCGTCACCGGCCGGCGTGCCCGGCGGCGCGTCCTGCGGAAAGCCCAGGAACCCCGTCAGCTTTGGGAGCGCAAACGAGAATGGCGACGGATAACCGCGCGGGGTGCCGTATTCGATCACGGTCGGGGTGCCCGGTCAACCAGGCTGCACGATGACGGCGGTGGATCATGCCACCGCGTCGATCAGCCGTCGCTGGCGTGTCCTCGTGGAGTAGTTCATGGCGGCTCTGGGGTGGTTGTCGCATCGTTTTCAGGTCTCCCACCGAATTGAACACACCGCATGGCCAGGTATCCACACAAATCTACACAGTCATACCACAGCGTGCGGGCTCAGCACCACCGAAGCCAGCCGACGCGCACCTAAGGGTGGGTGCGCTGCCTATGCGGTCAGCGCACCGCCACGTACTCCACCACCGCGCGCAACCTCATCACGGCGCAAAGCTCATCCGTGCATTCCTCAGGACACACAGCATTCTGCAGGACATACAGGGAGCACACATGAACTACGAATTCACACTGGCCGTCGACCGTGACCCCATCAACGTCGTGCACGGCTGCCGTGAGGCAGATCCCTTCATTGCCGTGCTCATAGCAGCTATAGAAGAGGTGGCGTCAACCGGTCTTGTGGTGTTCCGGTATCGCGCCTGATGACCTCGTCACTGCGTGACAGTGCGGCCCGGCTCGGCCGCATCTACGCATCGGTTCGGCTCATCGCGGTGGGCAAGCGTGGCCCCGGTGGATTTCCGACTCTGCTGCCGACTGGGCAGTAGCCCCTATTTCTGTTGGCTGAAGTAGTGGGTCCTGCGGCGCCAGACCCCGTCATGTCCGCCGCATGCGTATCAAGCTACGGAACTCAAGCTGCGGCGACACGCGGCCACTTGTTGGGCAACCCGAATCGTGGCGCGTATCGTCGGAGATCCGGAGTCGTCGTCGGAGATCCGGAATCGAAAGTCGATGGGAGAGTTCTGATGCCGCTCGTTGAACAGCCCGATGGAGGCGCAGTGACCATGACCACCCGACTCATCGACCGGGTGCACGCGATCAACTGGAATCGCCTGCTGGACCCCAAGGACGCGCAGGTGTGGGACCGCTTGACCGGCAACTTCTGGCTGCCGGAGAAGGTTCCCCTCTCCAATGACCTACCGTCGTGGCAGACGCTGACCACCGACGAGCAGCAGGCGACGGTCCGGGTGTTTACCGGGCTGACTCTGCTCGACACCGCACAGGCAACCATCGGCGCGGTGTCGATGATCGCCGACGCGATCACACCGCATGAGGAGGCGGTGCTGACCAATATGGCGTTCATGGAGTCGGTGCACGCCAAGAGCTACAGCTCGATTTTTTCCACACTGTGCTCGAGTCGCCAGATCGACGACGCGTTCGAGTGGTCGG
>NZ_JBYCKY010000583.1:0-1377 GCF_057473605.1 Mycobacterium sp. TH-M82
GCAGTTTGATCAGCAACGCCATGCCGATAATCGACACCAGCCAGATGCCGACCACGAACAGGGTCAGCCGGTCCAGGTTCTTCTCCACCACGGTCGACCCGGACAGGCTGGACTGCACACCGCCGCCGAACAGCGTCGACAACCCGCCACCCTTCGCGCGGTGCAGCAACACCAGCAGCACCACCAGCACACTGGTGATCACCAGCAGGATCTGCAGCGTCAATACCATGGCCGAGAGCCTACCGGTCAGAGCGCCGCCTCAAGGCAGGGGCCCACCGGCGGCGATCGCCGCCAGGGTGGCGAACTGCTCGCCGTCCAGCGACGCCCCTCCCACCAGAGCGCCGTCCACGTCGTCCTGCGCGATGATCTCAGCGATGTTCTTGGCGTTGACCGAGCCGCCGTAGAGCACCCGGACGGTGCCGGCGGCCGTTGCCGAGGTGAGCGTGGCCAGTTCCGCTCTTACCGCCGCGCACACCTGCTGGGCGTCGGCGGCGCCGGCCACCCGGCCGGTGCCGATCGCCCAGACCGGTTCGTAGGCGACGACGACCTCGGCGATCTGGTCGGCGTTCAGCCCGGCCAGCGAACCGCGCAACTGGCTCACGCAGTATTCGATGTGCTGGCCGGCCTCCCGGACCTCCAGATGCTCGCCGATGCAGACGATCGGGATGAGCCCGTGTTTCAGCGCGGCGGCCGCCTTGGCGGCCACCAGCGCGTCGTCCTCACTGTGGTAGCTGCGCCGCTCGGAGTGCCCGACGACGACGTAGCGGCAACCCAGCTTGGCCAGAAACGCCCCGCTGACCTCGCCGGTGTAGGCGCCCGCATCGTGGGCGGACAGGTCCTGGGCGCCGAAGGTCAGCCGCAGCTTGTCGCCGTCGACCAGGGTCTGCACGCTGCGCAGGTCGGTGAACGGTGGCAGCACGGTGACGTCGACTTTGTCGTAGTACTTGTCCGGCAGCGCGAACGCGACCTTTTGTACCAGCGCGATCGCCTCGAAGTGGTTGAGGTTCATCTTCCAGTTGCCGGCGATCAGCGGCTTGCGGCTCATAGTGGTCCTTCGCTCGGATGCCCGGTACCACCCAGCACTTCAAGTCCCGGCAGTGGTTTGCCCTCAAGGTATTCCAGTGAGGCCCCGCCCCCGGTGGAGATGTGTGAGAAGCCGTCCGCCGCCAGACCCAGAGCGCGCACCGCGGCTGCGGAGTCACCGCCGCCGACCACGCTGAACGCACCCTTGCCGGTCGCGGCCACGATGGCCTCGGCTACTCCCTTGGTTCCGACGGCGAATGCCGGGAACTCGAACACCCCCATGGGGCCGTTCCAGAAGATGGTCTTGGCGTTCGACAACAAGGTGGTGAACCGTCTCACCGACTCCGGCCCGAT
>NZ_JBYCKY010000584.1:0-2329 GCF_057473605.1 Mycobacterium sp. TH-M82
GAGCAATGATCAGAACCTGTGGATGAGCCTCGGCGAGGCGGCGTAGGAAAGGGCGCACCTTCCCGAGGATGATCTTCAAGTCGAATTGGTTCTGATCAAGACCGGCGTTGGCGCGCTGGTCGGGAAGGCACGCCCATGCTCACCGTAGTTCACGACAGCGAATCGTCCAACGACAGCGCCGCCCGCCCGGGCCGGTCGTTGCTCGATGACATCGTCCGCGACGGCGCTCGGCAGATGCTGGCTGCCGCGCTGCAAGCCGAGGTTGCTGCCTACATTGACGCCCACGCCCACCTGGTCGACGAGCACGGTCATCGCCTGGTGGTGCGCAACGGCTCGCATGATGAGCGCGAGGTGCTCACCGTTGCCGGTGCGGTGCCGGTGAAGGCACCCCGGGTCAACGACCGTCGTGTGGATCCTGACACCGGGGAGCGCCAGCGGTTCGCCTCGGCGATCCTGCCGGCCTGGGCACGCAAATCCCCGCAGGTGTCCGAAGTGTTGCCGCTGCTGTACCTGCACGGGCTGTCCACCAGCGATTTCGGCCCCGCCCTGGAGCAGTTCGTAGGCACCGGTGCCGGATTGTCGGCATCGACGATCACCCGGCTCACCGCGCAGTGGCAAGACGAGGCCAAGGCGTTCGGCGAGCGGGACCTTTCCGGCACCGATTACGTCTACCTGTGGGTCGACGGCATCCACCTCAAGGTACGCCTCGAGCAGGAAAAACTGTGCCTGCTGGTGATGATCGGGGTACGTGCCGACGGGCGCAAAGAGCTCGTCGCACTGACCGATGGCTACCGCGAATCGGCCGAGTCGTGGGCCGATCAGCTGCGCGATGCCCGCCGTCGCGGCATGACCGCACCAGTGCTGGCCGTCGGCGACGGCGCGCTCGGGTTCTGGAAGGCGCTACGCGAGGTGTTCCCCGACACCCGTGAACAGCGCTGCTGGTTTCACAAACAGGCCAATGTACTTGCCGCACTGCCAAAGTCAGCCCATCCTGGAGCGACGGCGGCACTCAAGGAGATCTACAACGCCGAGGACATTGACCACGCCCAGGTAGCGGTCAAGGCGTTCGAGGTCGACTACGGCGCCAAATACCCCAAGGCCGTCGCCAAGATCACCGACGACCTCGACTCGCTGCTGGAGTTCTACCGCTACCCGGCCGAACACTGGATTCACCTGCGCACCACCAACCCGATCGAGTCGACCTTCGCCACCGTCAGGTTGCGCACCAAGGTCACCAAGGGGCCCGGCTCACGCGCGGCCGGGATCGCCATGTCCTACAAGCTCATGGACGCCGCACAAGCACGCTGGCGGGCCGTCAACGCCCCACACCTGGTCGCTCTCGTCCGGGCCGGCGCCGTGTTCCACAAAGGCAAGCTGGTCGAACGACCCACCGACATCACCCCGACACCATCGACGACCGAGGCCCAACCCGCCCAGACGGAGGTCGCATGAAACACCCATCCCCAGGCCTTGACAACTCCCTCGGTTGCCACGCCAGTGCGGCGAGGGGCAGGGCCGCTGCATCCCGGGTGCAATCGGACAGCGGCACGCGAGCGCTATCGGGCCGGTGGAGAATGCCCGGTATGCGACTGGCCCTCAGATGGCTCGTAGTGGAATCCGTGATGACGGTGATGCTCGCCGGGCTTTCTGCTCCAGTGGCATCGGCGGCGGTCCCGCTCGGTGGTGGTGCCGGTATCGCGGTGGGCGACACCTACTGCACGTTGACCACCATCGGCCACGACAACACGGGTGAGCTGGTTGGTTTCACCGCCGCCCGTTGTGGTGGGCCTGGTGCCCAGGTGGTAGCCGAGGGAACAGACGTAACCGTGGGCACCGTTGTGGTCGCCAACGGCAGCCTCAACTACGCGGTAATCAAGTTCGACCCAGCCGCCGTGACCCCGGTCCATGACTTCGCAGGCTTCGCGATCAACGGCATCGGCCCTGATCCTGCCCCGAATCAGCCGGTCTGCAAACAGGGTGGTGCTACCGGCAATGACTGCGGCCACACCAGCCCCCTCCTGAACTCGCGTCCGGACCACCCAACCAGCCGCATTGCCGCGTCCTGGCAACCCGGCGACGACGGAAGCCCGATCACCTCCAACGATCTGCTGGTCGCCATGGTCTACGACGGATTCATCCTCCCGGCGACCGGGCCGTTTATTGTCGGGCACCCGGAACAACCCGAGAGCCGAGTGATCATGTTCAGCGCGATCCTCAACGACGTGGACGCCAACGGTGGGTCAGGTGCAGGGTTCACGCCAGTCCCGGCCTGAATCGGGGGCACGCACTGGTCACGCAGCAGTGATCCACAGGTCTTGACAATTCCTCC
>NZ_JBYCKY010000585.1:0-1917 GCF_057473605.1 Mycobacterium sp. TH-M82
AGCATTCCTTCGCTGTTGGCCGGGCCCATCAGCTGCACGCCGATCGGCAGCCCGTCGGAGGTGAACCCGGCCGGCACGTTGATCGACGGCCAGCCCAACAGGTTCCAAGGCCAGGTCACCGGGCAGGCGGCGATCATCTTGCGGTCGGTGCCCCAGCTGCCCAGTCGGTCGAAGGCATCCACCGGCGGCGGCGGCTGGGCGGTGGTGGGCGCCAGCACTACGTCGACGATGCGGAAGATCGAGCCGACCCGGCGCTGGTCCTTGGTCTCGTGGGCTCGGGCACTGCGCAGTATCGCCTGCGACAGGAACCGGCCGGTGCGCATATTGGCCACCGTGCGGCGGTCCAGGTCGACATTATTTGCGGGAGCGCCGAGCCGTGCCGCCCAGTCCAGCAGCCCCGAGGTGGACCGGGACAGAAAGTTCCACGACGTCCGCAAGCCGTAGTCGGGGTTGCCGGCTACCATGTTGTGGCCAAGCAGCTCAAGCTGTTTGGCGACGGTGCGCAGCGCGGCGGCGATCTCCGGATGCAGCCGGGCCCGGAAACCGGTGAACGGGAACCGGGTGGACACCGCGATCCGCAGCTCGCCCGTTGCCCTGCCGACGTAGTCGGACACCTTGATCGGCGGCGGCTGGTGCCGGTCGCCGTCGACGTTGCCGGAGACGGCGTCGAGCACCAGCGCCGCGTCGGCCACGGTGCGGGCCAGCACGCCGTTGACGGTGATCCCGTTGAACGCCTCCGGCAGTGGCCAGGTGGAGATGCGGCCGCGCTGCGGCCTGATGCCGACCCGGTGTGCCCACGCGGCGGGAATGCGCACGCTGCCGGCCCCGTCGGAGCCGATCGCCGCGGTGACCAGGCCCGCGGCCACCGCGGCGGCGCTGCCGCCCGACGTGCCGCCGGGGGTGCGCTCGGGCGACCACGGGTTGCGGGTGTGCCCGAAGCCGGGGCCGCTGGTGAACGGCCACTGGCCCAGCTCGCAGGTGTTGGTCTTGCCGACGATCACCGCGCCGGCTTTGCGCAATCGGCGCACTACCTCGGCGTCGACGGCGGCCGGTGCGACCAGGCCGGTGGTGCCGAAATAGGTGGGCACTCCGGCGAAGTCGACGTCGTCCTTGATCGCGATCGGCACGCCCAGCAGCGGCGCAGTGCCCCCGGCGGCCCGGCGCTTGTCGGCCTCGGCGGCGTCGGCCAGCGCCGATTCGGTGAGCACCACCCGGAACGCGTTCAGCGTCGACTGGCTGTCTTCGATGGCGCTCAGCGAGCGGCGGACCAGCTTCTCGGAGGTCACCGCGCCGTTGGCCAGCTGGTAGAGCTGGTCGGTCAGGGTGGGGAAGCGAGGGGCGGTGGAGGCGGGCGGGGGCGTCATCGACGCTAAGACTATCGGCACGCGGTCGACGTCCCGGGCAACGTCACGGCGCGGTGCGACACTGATCTGATGCAGCTGTACCGGGACCGGGCGGTGGTGTGCCGCCAGCACAAGCTCGGCGAAGCCGACCGGATCATCACGTTGCTCACCCGCGACCACGGGCTGGTCCGCGCGGTGGCCAAGGGGGTGCGCCGCACCCGCAGCAGGTTCGGCGCCCGCCTGGAGCCGTTCGCCCACATCGACGTGCAGCTGCACACCGGCCGCAACCTCGACATCGTCACCCAGGCGGTTTCGCTGGACGCGTTCGCCGCCGGCATCGTCAGCGACTACGGCCGCTACACCTGCGCGTGTGCGATGCTGGAGACCGCCGAACGCCTGGCCGGTGTGGAGCGGGCGCCGGCACCGGCGCTGCACCGGCTGACGGTGGGCGCACTGCGGGCGGTGGTTGACGGCCGGCGGCCCCGCGAGCTGGTGCTGGACGCCTATCTGCTGCGCGCCATGGGGGTGGCCGGGTGGGCGCCGGCGCTGACCGAGTGTGCCCGTTGCGCCACCC
>NZ_JBYCKY010000586.1:0-4785 GCF_057473605.1 Mycobacterium sp. TH-M82
TCCGCGCCCCGCGCAGCGAGGCCACCGCCTTCGGGTGTATCGACGCCGACGACTCCGGCCGCATCCGCGAGTTCGTGGAGAAGCCGCTGGACCCTCCGGGAACCCCTGACGACCCGGATTCCACGTTCGTGTCGATGGGCAACTACATCTTCACCACCAAGGTGCTCATCGACGCGATCCGCGCCGACGCCGACGACGACCGCTCCGATCACGACATGGGCGGCGACATCATCCCGCGGTTGGTCAACGACGGAATGGCAGCGGTCTACGACTTCAGCGACAACGAGGTGCCCGGAGCCACGGACCGCGACCGGGCCTACTGGCGCGACGTCGGGACACTGGACTCCTTCTACGACGCACACATGGATCTGGTGTCGGTGCATCCGGTCTTCAACCTCTACAACAGGCGCTGGCCGATCCGCGGCGAGTCGGACAACCTGGCACCGGCGAAGTTCGTCAACGGCGGCTCGGCGCAGGAGTCGGTGGTGGGGGCCGGCAGCATCATCTCGGCGGCGTCGGTGCGCAACTCGGTGCTGTCGTCCAACGTCGTGGTCGACGACGGTGCGATCGTGGAGGGCAGCGTGATCATGCCGGGCGCGCGGGTGGGCCGCGGCGCGGTGGTGCGCCACGCGATCCTGGACAAGAACGTCGTAGTCGGGCCCGGGGAGATGGTCGGGGTGGACCTGGAACGGGACCGGGAGCGGTTTGCGGTCAGCGCCGGTGGCGTGGTCGCGGTGGGCAAGGGCGTCTGGATCTAGAGCACCTTGGTCGTTAGCCCGTAGTTTCCCCCACTGAGTGGACTGCGAATCCCCGATGTTGTTCGTGAGCAGGTTTTTGGCGTTCATGCTGGGCATGCAACGTACTCATGAATGATCAGGATTCAGTCGGCGTGTTTACCTGCAATGTCGTGAACATAGCGCAGATGAGCTGATGATAACGTAATCATGTATGTGACACGGGTTCCGAACCGTGGGTCACCATCGGCGGTACTGTTGCGGGACGCTATCCGCGATGACGGCAACGTGAGAACGCGCACCCTGGCCAACCTGTCGCGCTGGCCCGAACACAAGGTGCAAAAGCCACAACGTGCCCTCAAAGGCCTGCCGGCGGCGCCGGATCTAGGAGGGCGCTGAATAATTGGCGCGCCTCTCCGGAAACATGGTCTGAGCTGGGATAATTGGTTCATGCAGGGTGTTGAGCGGGTGGATCGGGAATTGTTGGACGCCGAGGCGCTGGTCGGTCATCTGGTGGCTGAGGGCAGCATGTTCGCGTTTTTGGCCGCACATCGTCAGGATGTGTTCCCGGACAATGCGTTCGAGGACTTGTTCCCGTCCGGGAAGGGCCGGCCCTCGATCCCGGTGTCGGTGATGGCCGCGATTCTGGTGTTGCAGACCCTGCATGACCTGTCGGATCGGGAGACCGCCGAGGCGGCCCGTTGTGGCAACACATCGACGCGGCGACCGCAAGACTGGTTACCGACGAAACGCCGCGCGTTTCGCTGTGATGTTTGTGCCGGGGGCGCTGCTGTAGCGGTGTTGTAGCGGTGTTGTAGCGGTGTTGTAGCGGTGTTGCAAGGAGGAGCAAACAACAACCCGCGGGCGTTTGACTGGCCCTGCTAATCTCGAATCCCAGGTGTCGGTCAAGGCACTTGTGGCGCGCCGGAATGGAGTAAGGGCGAGGCTCGGCGCCACGACCAGCGTGGAAACTGCATCACCCCAATCCGACAAGTTGAGCAATCCGACAGCCCCGGCACAGGTCAGGGGAAGGACGTCAGCCAAATGGCCTCATCGGTGACCGGATGAACGTTTTACTACCCAGGGCCACCGCCATGGTGCTTGATAAGTGGAAGGTCATCTACGCAATCACGCCCGAGCTGATGGGCACGAGCATGCTGTGGATGATGTCGGGGCTGCAAAACGAAGACCCCGCTCGCTATGTGGCCCACTGCCGGGCACCCGAGGTTACCCGCGCACTGGCTGTGCAGGACCCGGCGATCTGGCAACAGTGGTTCAAGCCGCTGCATCTGCTCCCGGCGGACGCAATCGAGCAAGTTACCAGTGAAGACGGCTGGTTCCGGTTTGGTTGGGCCCGGCACCCTGTGGACCGATTATGGTCGGCCTGGCAGTCGAAGCTGCTGCTTCGCGAGCCGCTGTTTGTGGAACTGTACGGCACGGCGCAGTGGTTCCCGCGTAGTCCAAAGGAGCTATCCGAAGGTCGACGGCGGTGGTGGGCACGACGAACAGCTCCCGCCCTCGGCGCCATTGCCGAGGGCTTCGAACGCTTCGTTGCCGCTCTGGCCCAGGACCTGCAGCTTCTCACCGCCGACCCGCACTGGGCACCACAGAGCTACTTGCTTCGCCCCAAAGTGTTTCCATACTCAGAGATTGGGCGCATCGAGTCGGCCCCGGTGACCCTCGGCCGACTCGAAAGCCACTTGCGGGCACAAGGCTGGCGGGGGACGCTCGACCTGAAACGGCTCAACGTCACGCTGCTGCCGCGCGTAGTCATCCGCGATCCGACGCTGCTGCGACTGATCGAGAAAATTTATAGCGATGACATGACCGCTTTCGAGTATGAGCCCGCGAATGTGGGCCGTCCGCCTTCTGCGGATGCCAGCGCCATTGCGGTAAGAGCAATGGCCGAACTGGTTGAGCGGCATGAGCGGATCGACGATCTTCACCGGATGCTCGCGCAAGATTACTACCCAGGGGCACCGGGTGGTTCCCCGGAAGTGGAGTAGCGAAAGGTGCACTGCCCCAACGAAGAGCGACAGGATCGCCGCATGGCGGTGAAGATACCCGAGGTCATCCAGCGCCCTAGCGATGACCTGATCACCGGTGCTTGCCTCGACTCCCCGCAGACGGGCCCGGTCGACAGATACGCGCTCGAGGTCAGCGGTTGGGTCGTAGGCAAGGCGCCGGTAGCCGAGGTGGAATTCGTCCACGAGGAAAGCGTGGTTGCGAGCTGCGAGCTAACTGTTTCGCGGCCCGATGTGGCCGAACTGTATGGCAGTTCGTCACAAGTGGGGTTCTCGAAGGCGATCGGAACGATCAGCCTCGCATCAGCCTTCACCATTGAGGTGAGGGTTGTCTTCCAGGATGGACGCCGACGCCAGATCGCGGAAATACGCGGCAGGCAATCGATACAAAGGGGGGCGGGCCCAGTGCACGACTTTGACGATGCGACCAACTCGTTCCGCATGCTCGGGGTTCCATATCTTGACTTCCTGACCGCATTGCACACCCATCTGACGCCGCGCACATACTTCGAGGTCGGCACAGAGACTGGGTCTTCGCTGGCGCTCGCGGGTTGCGACGCGATCGCGGTGGACCCTCAGTTCCAGCTTGAGGTTACCGCCACCGGCAACCGCAGGCGCACGTTCTTCTTCCAGATGCCGTCGGACACTTTCTTTGCGACCGAAAATGTGCGGCAGTTGCTGGGACGGCCGGTGGACATGGTCTTTTTGGATGGCATGCACCGGTTCGAATTCCTGCTGCGCGATCTGATCGGGACAGAGGCTGCCTGTCACCCCCGCTCACTGATCCTGCTGCATGATTGCGTGCCTTTGAATCCGCGGATGGCGTTGCGGCAGTGGTTGCCGGGCGATCCCTCGGAGAAAGACACCGCCGGCATGTGGACTGGCGACGTTTGGAAGTTACTGCCAATCCTGAAAAAGTACCGCCCGGATCTGCGACTACATGTGCTGGACTGCCCGCCGACTGGCCTGGTCGCCGTCACCCGCGTCGACCCGGCATCGCACGTTTTAGCCGATCGCTACTACGACATCATCGATGAGCACGCCGCAACCGTCATGGACGAGAATCGACTGCAGTCGTTGTGGGAAGAACTCGAAATGACCGACTCGGGTCCGCTCTGCGAGGAACCCGACCGCCTGACCGCGCTGTTCAGCCTCTACTGACCTCGATTTTTCACGGGGATGGTCGGATCTGGGGATCTCCTGACGTTTCCGTGGGTCGGGTTTCATGCTGCTCGACCGGGTAGTGCGGGGCACAGGGCGCCGCGGGTGAGCATGGCCATGCCGATCAGCGCCCCTGGGCTGTGAAACCCGTACGCACGCGTGGTCAAGGCCCGCAGGTGGGTATTGGTGGCTTCCGAGCGGGCATTCGACAGTTGGTGGTCGAGGGTGTTGCCGATGAGCTCCTTGTGACGGCGGACGGTGCGGGCTACGGCGACGAATTCCGGGATGCGCGAGTGCGACGCCCAGGACAGCCAACCAGCCAGCAAACGACGACCGTCGCGGCCTTTGACCCGAAACACTTCGCGGAGTTGCTCTTTGAGCAGATACGCCCGATACAGCGTGGCGTTGGTAGCCGTGATTGCGGCCAGGCTGGTGCGCTGCTCGCCGGTCAGATCGGCCGGGTTCTTGCGCACCGCCCAGATCGCGTGCCGGTCGCGGACACCGGCGCGGGCCATGGTGCGCACCCGCACCTTGTCGAGGGCCTTGAGCGCCCAAGCGACTACGTGGAACGGATCCAGGCAGATCACTGCTTGCGGTGCGCGTGCTCGCAGCACGGCGTGAATCCATTCCGCCCCGTCACAGCTGACATGGGTCAACAACCTGGCACGTTCGGACCCCAGTTGGTCGAAGAACTTCCCCAGGGTGTCTTTGTTGCGGCCTTCGGCTGCCCACACCAGCCGGCCTGTCGTGTGATCGATCACGCAGGTTACATAGCGGTGGCCTTTGCGGTAGGCGATCTCGTCGATGCCGATGCGGGTCAACCCGGCCAGCAGGTCGTTGGTGTCGCGGCCATCGGCGACCACCCG
>NZ_JBYCKY010000587.1:0-2236 GCF_057473605.1 Mycobacterium sp. TH-M82
ACCTCACCTACGACTGGTTCCAGACCACGCCGCCCGGTCAAAGTTCTGGATACGATTCGCCCCCCGCCATCGGCGAAACACTGGACAATCTCTCAAACCTTGTACAGCAAACGGGCGATGCGTTCGTACCGCAGCAAGACGAGGACACCAGGGATCAAAACGACGGGTTTCAGGTGATCATGGCCCATGCGCCCATCTCCGCACAAATCGGGCTGGAAGCCGCGCCCCCGCAGGACACGGACGGCATCGGCGTCGATGCGTTCACAGTGAATCATGAACTCACCTCGCCCGTGCCGCAGGGCACGCCCATTTTTGTGTTTGATCAGGTGACGGATGGGGCTTGGGAACAAAACACGCATCTCGAATGGCTCAACGTCACCAACAGCGCCGGGCAATCCGTGAATGGAGCCGCGTTCCCACAAGGCGAGTTGGCGGCCTTTCAAGCGGCCGACGCGACCGATAAAGGCTACACCGTGAGCGGGCCGCAAGCGTGGTATCTCTCGGCGCATGGTCTACCCGCGTCCATGATCGCCGTGGAAGGCGGGGGCGTAGGACTTCCGAGCGATTACGGCGCGTCGCTCTTTGATGATGCCGTCATCAACGGTGTCATGCCTAGCGACTTTGAGAACAGCTACTTGAACGGCCAAACGCGAAATCCCAATCATACCGTGAGCGGGTACAGTGGGAACTTTCCTGTGAATCCAGGCGGCGGTGGCACCGACAATCTGGCGCAGGGCATCGAACTGGATACCACGCATCTCACGCCGGGCACGTACACCATCACCCTTTACGCGGCGGACGATGTGGGCAACTTCGCAACGCCCGTGAGCCAGACCTTCACCATAGGGCAAGGCGTTGCCGACGCACCAGCCACCATCGCTTTGAGTGCATCCCCTCAGTCGCTCTCGGTAGGCGATCCGTCCACGCTACAGGCCAGCGTGGTAGGCAAGGTGCCCACCGGCTACCAGATTGAGATCGAAGACCTCGGAGCCGATGGCACGCTCTCCGGTGCGAACGCCAGTGTGAGCGCCGACAATGTGAGCACGTATTCCACCAGCGCGACCAGCTACGGGAATCTCACGGACACCTATCAGGCGGACATTGTGAGCGTTCAAGGTGGGACGGTTCTCGGTCGCTCCAACGACGTCACCGTCACGTGGGGGAATCCCGCACCGCCACCGCCACCGCCAAGCAACTATTGCGGCACGCCCTACGACACGAACGAATACTGGACGGACAACGGGACGCCTGGCAGTCAGACGTTTCACTGGACGTACGTTGTTCCGACCGTCTTCTACCGCACCGTGACGACCGGGACGTACCCTCACATCACGCATCGGCGCATCCCGTACTGCGTGAACGAAGACACCGAGTATTCCGCGGTGTATCCCGTTTCGGAATACCACGGGCACATCTCCGGTCTCGCCTACGACCCAGGCTATCCCGGTCACATGTTTTTGCCCGAGCCTGCCAACCGTTGGGACAATCCGAACAACACGTTCTTCGGCTACAACACGCAGGCCGCGTGGAACGATTTGAACGTCGCGCACGGCTGGCCCGGCTGGCAAGCAGAAGTCGGCAAGGCAGGCCCCAACGACAATCAGGCGGTGGAGACGTTTCAATTGCCCGATCCTGCCGATGACGGGAAGCTCCAGACGTACCACCTGTACAGCAATCCGTATTACCCGACGCCTTGGGCGTTCATCCGCCCGCACGGCTCCTTTGTCTTCCGGTTCTGGTACAAAGGCAGTCCCAACGCGATGCCGACTGGCGGGCGCGTTCAGTATACCCTGGTGAATCCGGATGGCAGCACACGCACGTGGTACAGCACGCTTCTTCTCAGCAAGAAGGACAGCTTTTCCTACGGGGATCGGATGCGCGGACTCAACGAACCGCCGATGCCTGGGTATCAATTGCTGTACGCAGGGGATGGGGTGGCCCCGAAGCATACGATCACGGCAAACGGCACCCCAGAACTCGCCAAGTGGAGTTTGTCGGACTCGTACAGCACCGTGCAGGCCGATGATGCCCACGTGAACGTCACCATCACGATTGACACGCCAGCGGGGGAAGTGACGTATGCCGTGCCGGACATGGCGACGATGTTCAGTTATCCCACGTGGTACATGTACGGACTGGGACTGGACGAGGCGCGGCAACGCCAGATTGCCAAGGCGTATGCTACGGAAGAAGCGAAGATGGGCGATACAGGCTCGAATCCTTGACGAGAGAGGGG
>NZ_JBYCKY010000588.1:0-1312 GCF_057473605.1 Mycobacterium sp. TH-M82
GGCCTGCTGCGATTTCGGCGTGCTTTCTTGCGCTGAGCGACGACTATCACGCCGAAATCGCGTTGCGGATCTGGGTGAGCACCCGCTCTGGATGCTCGACAAGGTCAAACCAGGTGAACCGCAGTACCTGCCAGCCGAGCAGGGCGATCTCGTTCTGGCGTTTGCGGTCTTGGCGGAAGTCCTCATGGCTGCTGTGAAACGCGAACCCGTCGACTTCGAGCGCAACTTTCAGCGCAGGGAACCCGACGTCGACGCGATAGCCACCGACGGGGTGGTTGGCGACCCATCCGGTGATGCCCGCACCGCGGAGCAGTTGGATGAGTAACCGCTCCGCGTGTGAACGCGCTCCGCTACCGGCGGCCTGCAGCATCAGCCGGGCGGCCGGTGAGCCGTAGCGGCCACTGTTGCGCAGATGGGTACGCCACAGCTGGGGCAACTCGGTGCGGCGCTGCAGCGCAGAGTCCATCACGGCCGGGCCGCCGCCGTGTCTTGTCGCCGCTTCGACGACGGTCAGTGCCAACGTGGTGACCCGCAGCCCGCTGCGTTCTACGACGTCCGCTGACGACAGATTTCGTCTGCGGACGCGGGTGCCGGGCCGGGTCCGCCCGTTTGAGTTCCTCGGCACCGTGACCTCGATGGCTGCCGGAATGCGAGTGACCAGGCTGTGCCAGTAAGCCGCAGCCAGACCACTCGCCACGGCGTTCGGACCGTAACTCCAAACCGCGGCTCGAATCCGCGCCGCCGTCGTAAATGGTCGATCGTCGACGAAGTAGACCCCCGGACCGCAACGCCGCCAATGCCCGGACCGCAGCCGTCGGCTGATACCCGCGTCGCTGAGCCCGCAGTCGATCGCCTGCGAACGGGTGATGACGCCATCTTGGCGCCGCAGATAATCGTCCATACCTGATGGACGCAGCCCGACACGGCAGGCGTTCCCTCGCGATTTCGGCGTGATAGTCGTCGCTCAGCGCACAGGATCACGCCGAAATCCCGGCCGAGCGCAGCTCGACCGCAGCCAGCTCACGGATGACGGAGCGGTCCTCGCGGCGCCAGGCACCGACCGGGTCCGGGCTGACGGCGGTCAACCTGCGCAGCGGACGGTTGGTCAGGGCGCGCAGCGCCAGCAGTTGCTCGCCGGCCGTGGTTACGGCCAGGGCGAGCACCGCACGCTTGCGCCGGAAGAACCGCAGCCGCAGCACCAGCCACGGCATCGCCAGCGCCGCGATCGGCGGCGCGACAACCGCGATCGCGAGCAGCACCGCCAGCCAGCCGGCGGTGCTGCTCAGGGTCTGCCCGGCGCCGGCGATATCCA
>NZ_JBYCKY010000589.1:0-5300 GCF_057473605.1 Mycobacterium sp. TH-M82
CAAAACTGCCCACCGTCGCCTGGATCAACCAACCAACCCCCGAAGCACTCATCAAATCCGCGTAAGAAACTGTCTCACCAGCCTTGACATGTTCCGCGTCCTTGATAGGCGGGCGCACGTACCGCATGAAGCGGCGGATGGGCTGGGCCTCCGGGAGCGCAATCATCACGATCGCCAGCGTCGCACGGCGGGATGACAACAGACCCGGGGAACCGCTCGGCGGGTCGGAAAACTGATTCCGGTCTCCGTTATAGAGAGTCGGGGAGTGAGGCCTGAGGCGCCTGTCCCGGTGCCGTGGAATCTGAATTCAGACGCAACCAGACAGAGTTCACCGGGCAATGAGATCAACCCCATCGTGCGCCCGCGAGTGAGGCGCTTCCTCGAAGGCATCTAGCACACGCACACCAAACGCCGGAACCATCGCTGACTGCACTTCTTCCTTTGTCATCCAACGGGTTTCACGAGCCTCCTCGGTCGCGTGCGGCTCGCCCGCCGTTGGCCGACAGCGGTACACCAACGCGACGATTCCGTGGGTCAAGTTCTTGTAGACGCCGGTTAGCCGCTCGACAGTGACCTCAAGTCCGGTCTCTTCCAGCACCTCGCGCCGAACACCGGCCTCAAATGACTCATCGAGTTCGAGAACTCCCCCCGGCGCCTCCCAGTGGCCATTGTCGTCGCGCTTGATGACGAGGACCCGGCCATCATCGCGGACCACGATGCCGGCGACGCTGACCGAATGTTTCGGTGTGGCTGCCATTCGAGACTCCCTCTCCGGCCTGGTTCTGTAGTGACAGGGGACGTGTCGTTTCCCTAGACTAGTCGCCTAGACATGTAGGGGAGGCTCTCAGGTGCTGCAACTTGGCCAGATCGACCGGGCGGACGATAAGCCGCCGTATCGGCAGATCGCCAGCATGTTGCGTGGCGCCATCAGTTCTGGCCAGCTGGAAGCTGGTGGACGCCTGCCCTCCGAGGCCGAGTTGATCGAACATTTCGGGGTCGCACGAATGACGGTCCGGCAGGCAGTCCAGGAGCTGCGCGCCGAAGGCCTGGTGATCTCCGAACACGGTCGCGGCGTGTTCGTGCGGCCCGCTCCTCCAATTAGGCGGCTCGCATCCGATCGCTTCGCGCGGCAACATCGCGCCAGCGGCAAAGCCGCATTCACCGTCGAAGCGGAGAAGTCCGGCTACACACCCCAGGTCGACAACATCACCGTGACCCGTGAGAAGCCGGATTCAGCTGTGGCCGAACGCCTTCGACTGACATCTGTTGATGAAGTCGTGGTTCGTTCACGACGTTACCTCGCCGACGGTAAGCCGGTCGAAACGGCAACCTCATACATTCCGGCCGCCTTCGCCAAGGGCACCAAGATCGAACAGACCGACACCGGGCCAGGCGGCATCTACGCGCGCCTCGAAGAAGCTGGCCACACCCTCGCGCGATTCACCGAGGAAGTCGGCGCCCGGATGCCCACCCCTGAAGAACGCCGGGCCTTGCAACTCCCGGCAGGAGCGCCTGTTCTCACCCTGGTTCGGACGGCCTACGACACCAACGACGTGGCCGTCGAGGTGTGCGACACAGTGAAGGTGGCATCGGCCTACCTGCTGGAATACGACTTCTCTGCGCGCTGAAACGTCGCGAAACAACCAAGTGCGCCAGAACGCTTGACTTACTCCTCTAGACGACTAGGTTGAGTAGTCATCTAGTCCAATCCCTTCGAAAGGCTCAGCAATGTCCATCCCTAAATGGCTCCAAATCAGCCACGACCAGGTGTTCTCCCTCGGCGCGTTCCTCGTATCGGAGGTGACGCCAATGATCGACTTCGACAAATCCTCCGCCGAGAACCGTGTGCAGGCGAGAGATCGCGACACTGGATTGCCGATGTGGCAGGTCGAAGTCCTTGACGGTGATCCTGCCGCACCGAAGCGCAGCCGAACGGTGACGATCAAGTTTGCCGCGCCAACGCAGCCGTCTGCACCCGCAAATTCCAGCGGAACACCCTTCACCCCAGTGGTTTTCGACGGGCTCATGGCGCTGCCGTACATCGAGAAGTCGGGCGACTTCTCCAGGATCGCCTGGTCGTTTCGTGCCTCCGATATGAGGGCCCAAGGCAAGCCATCCGCCGGCGCAACGACCAGCCGGGAATCGGCATGAATCCCGATCCGTACGCACCGCTCGATCTCGACACCCCGTTCCGGCTCGATCACGTCTTGAGTTTCCTCGCCACTCTCGGCCTGTGCGGGGCGATCATCGTGGGAGTCATCGGCGTTGCCCTCATCTCCTGGCGACTGCACTCACCAGAGACGTACGAGGAACGGTTCGCGGCACCGGCCCGACTTCTGCGCTGGCGAATGTGGGCTTACGTCTCCTGGCGCAGGCTCTGCAAACGGTGCGGTCTATCCGCCTCCGAACAGGTCACTCGCCGCAACAAAGAAGGCCAGCAGGTCACCTCCACCCGCTGGTTTCATCCAAAGCTACTGGGAACAGACGTATCTCACACCACCCTGCGCCTAACGGTGCGAGCACGGATGGGACAGACCGTGGAAGACTTGGAGCGCGCCGTTCCGGCGATTCGCGACGCTGCCGGCGCACACTCCGCGCGATCGATTGTCGTTTCGCCGGGAACAGTCCGAATCGAGCTGGTCATGCGAGAGCAGCTGTCAACGGTAGGTCACGCTTCCCCGCCGACAGCGGTGGCGACAAAGCACGTCACGCTTGGGCGGTGCGAAAACGGATCAGCCTGGAGTTTGCCATTGAGTGGTCGGCACACCCTCACTGTGGGCTGCTCTGGTGCAGGCAAAGGTTCCGTCTTCTGGGGCATCGCCGGCAATCTCGGCCCCGCTGTGGCCGACGGTGTAGTGCGCCTGCTGGGAATCGATTTGAAGTACGGCATCGAGTTGTCGATCGGATCCCGTCTGTTTACTAAGATCGCCACTACGGAGGCCGACGCCGTGGAAACCCTTGCCGCACTGGAGAAGTTGATGGACAAGCGCGGCAATGCGATGGCTGGTCGCACGCGTGAGCACACTCCAACCAAGGGCTCTCCGCTCGTGCTGCTCCTGATCGATGAGCTGGCCGGAGTGACCGCGTACATGAGCGATCCAGCCCTTCGGAAAGAAGCCGCCGCCTCGCTGTCGCGGATTCTCACCAAAGGCCGTGCGCTGGGGATCGTCGTGGCCGCGTTCCTGCAGGACCCCCGAAAAGAAGTCCTGCCGATGCGAGGGCTCTTCACCCAGACCATTGCGCTCCGACTACGTTCCCGCGACGAGGTGACCATGGTCCTCGGCGACGGGATAGCCGACAAGGCCCCCGCACACCGGATCAGCCCCGGGCGACCGGGCACCGGCTACGTCATCGCCGAGGACGGCCAAGTGACTAAAGTGCGATCCGACTTCTGGAGCGATACCCAAATCCGATCCACCGCAAAGCAATACGGACATTCGTCCACCGGCGTCGGGGCATCGCAATGACCGATGACTGGTCTATCTTCGACCCACCCAACCCGGACGAATTGGCGCGGCACGCAGAAGACTTGACCCACCGTGCCGATCTCGTCCGCACACACGGATGGGACGACTACCGATATCGGTGGTCCTGCGGCGAGGTCTTGGGCACCGCTCTGGTCCTGGGCGACGAAAACGAACTCCAGCGATGCGGCGAGACAACGGATTCCGCATTGGAACGGTGGGCATATGACGTCTGGGGTATTACCTGCGGTCAATCTGACGTTGATGCCGGATTGCAGCGCACCCGGGCCTGGTTCGACTCCATCCGTGCGGCGAGGTGAAGCGATGGTCACTCATGGCATTCGGGAAACGCTCGTCGCCGCCGGTAACTTCCCTGAGCTGCTGACCGCGGAGCAGGTGTCAGCGCTCCTCGGTGTCTCCGTCGCGACTCTCAACCGCTGGGCCGCACTCCGCGAAACGACCGGGGAGGACATCGGCCCGCCCTGCTACACACTGTCGGAGCGGGTGCGCCGTTGGGATTGCGCGGAAGTCCGGTCCTGGCTCAAACAGGTGCGTCGGTAATGGCCGGCAACACGCCGCGCGGCATTCGGAAGCGCCTCAACGCAGCTGGGGAGCCCCGCTACCAAGTCCGCTATCTGATCCGTGATGCCGACGCGCTATCCGGTTGGGTGGAAACGTCGGCGACATTCCCAACGTTGCGCGAGGCCAAGGCGTACAAATCTGAACGCGACAACGAAGCCGCCCTCGGTGCACGTCGGTTTGATCCCCGCCTCGGTCGCACACCACTGCAGCGGATTTGGACGCAGTTCTCAGACTCTAAGAAGCCAGCGGTGTCGCCGAAGACCTGGAGCGGTTACACCCAGCACTGGGAACTGCGCATCAAACCGCGATTCGGGCATGTGCCAGTCGACGAGATCAGCCGCGCCGACGTACAGACGTTCGTTGACGGCCTGACCGTTGGGCCATGGGCCAAGGTGTCCACGCTGCGCCTTCTCCGATCGGTTCTTGACGTCGCTCACCAGGACGGCCGGATCCACCGCAACCCCGCCCTTGGTGTTTCCGCGGGCCGCATCCCCGAGCGAGAACGTCACCGCTACCTGACGGCTCCTGAAGTCCACACCCTTGCCACCGCGTGCGGCGACCAAGGTGACGTCGTCACAATCCTGGCCTACACGGGTCTGCGTTGGTCCGAACTCGTCGGCCTCCGCGTCAAGGACATCGACCTCGCCGCACGGAGGCTGTACGTTCGACGGGCAGCCCCAGAAGTCGAAGGCCGCATAGTGATCGGGCCGCCAAAGACCCGCGCCGGCATTCGAACCGTCCCGCTCCCCCAAGTCGTCGTCGACATCTTCAAAACACGCATCATCGGGCGGCCTCCTGACGAACCCGCCATCACATCACCCAATGGCGCGATGCTGCGCTCCAACAAC
Source organism: Mycobacterium sp. TH-M82 (assembly GCF_057473605.1). NCBI lineage: Bacteria > Bacillati > Actinomycetota > Actinomycetes > Mycobacteriales > Mycobacteriaceae > Mycobacterium > Mycobacterium sp. TH-M82. The sequence continues at coordinate 4,895 of NZ_JBYCKY010000589.1, forward strand.
TGGCGTCGACACACCCAGTGGAACAAAGCCCTCAAGAAAACCGACCTGGCCCCGCTGACTATTCATGATCTACGCCATACCTACGCAAGCCTGGCCCGCAAGTCCGGCGCCGACCTGCGCTACGTACAGAAAACGATGGGCCACTCGACTCCGACCGTCACCGCGAACATATACAGCGACCTCTACTCCGACGAACTGGACCAGGTCGCGACCAACCTCGATCAACTTCATGCGACCGAGATTCACACACCGAAGACCGGACAAGAACCGGACGAATCCAACTGACAACCGAGTGCAAGACCCGTGTCGATGCAGGTAAAGAATGGTGGCCAGGGCCGGGATCGAACCGGCGACCTTCCGCTTTTCAGGCGGACGCTCGTACCGACTGAGCTACCTGGCCGGAAGG
>NZ_JBYCKY010000590.1:0-10237 GCF_057473605.1 Mycobacterium sp. TH-M82
GTGGAGCTAAGGGGAATCGAACCCCTGACCTACTCGATGCGAACGAGTCGCGCTACCAACTGCGCCATAGCCCCTGGCCGCTAGCAGGCTACCAGCCACCGCCCGATCGCCAAGACGCACACAGCACACAGCACACAGCACACAGATTACTGGCCGGCCGCCCGCGGCAGGTCAGCCCGCCAGGCATGGTCGCGGGCGAACGGTACGTACTCGAGGTGCTCGAAGACCGGATCCTCGTCGTCGATCTCCAGCACCACCGCACCCGGACGGCGCAACCGTGCCGGCACGTCGAACCCGGAGTCGAAGCCGCGGCCGAACCCGTGGTCGCGGCCGTCATCCACCCGGGCCCCGGCGCGGGCCATCCGCTGCATGCGGCGAGCACGTACCCGCTCTTCGATCCGGGTCTGCCGGCGCAGGTAGGCCAGGTACAACATCGTCACGCCTGCCGCAGTGCCGCAAACCCACCACGCGGCCGGCGCCACGGTGAATGCCGCCGCAGCCGAAACCACCAGGATCAACGCCATCGTCATCAGTACCCGTTTGCGGAAGCTGTACTTGCGGGCGATGACTGCGGCGGCGGTCGTCGAGTCGTAGCGGCGCCGCCGCGACGCAGCCGGGACCGCCATCGGCCCTGCGGTCGGTGAATCCTCTTCGGCCTCCAACCCCGACGTGTCGTCGACGTACTCGTATTCGGCGGCGCCCGACTCGGCTTCAGCCATCTCCTCGTCATCGATGTCATCGATTTGGTCGGACTCCGGCTCGCCGACATCGCCTCCGGCGACGGGCATATCGGCAGCCTCCTCGTCGACGACGTCCACGTCGAGATAGTCGGGCTGGGTCTGGTCGTCGGTAGCGTCGGCAGCAGCGACGACCACGGCAGATCCCGTTCCCGGACGATCCTCGGAGTCCTCGTCGTCTTCGCTGCCCCAGTCGGGGTCACAGCGCCAGTCGGGGTCACTGCGATGGCCGGCTGCGGGGCCGGCCCGCTTGAGCAGTCGAGCGCCGACGGCGCTGTTGAGCACCCGGGCCGCCAGCGCTATGTCGCTGGTGCGCCGCACCGCGTCGCGCTTGCTGACCAGCATCGGCACCAGCACGAACAGCCAGAGCACCACGAGAGAGATCCAGAGCAACGATTGAGGGATGCTGGGCATGGTGACCTGCTCCTTTCCCAGCCAAGGCTAGGTCTGTGACCACGCAACCGCCGCATGACGCGCCGATGCAATGACATATCTGTAATTTACCTGCAGACCTCAGTAGTCACAACTACCACGCTGACAACACGCGTTTCAGAGTGTTTCAGACCCAATCGGCCCGGCCGTCTCGAACCAGGACCGAGGTCACCGACCCGGCGATCTCCTCCACCGTGAGGGCAACCAGCACGTGGTCGCGCCAGGCTCCGTCCACGTCGAGGTAGCGCTGCAGCAGACCTTCCTCGCGGAAGCCGACTTTTGCCAGCACGGCCCGGCTGGCGGCGTTCTCCGGACGCACGGTGGCCTCCACCCGGTGCAGCTTGACCGGCCCGAAGCAGTGGTCGATCCCCAGCGCCAACGCTCCGGTGGCCACCCCCTTGCCCGTCGTCGAACTCGACACCCAGTAGCCGATCCATGCCGACCGCAACGCGCCGTGGGTGACGTTGCCGATAGTCAGCTGACCGCAGAACCGCCCGTCCAACTCGATAGCGAACGGCAGCATCCGCCCCCGGCGGGCCTCCGAGCGCAGGCTGGAACAGACTGCGGGCCACGAGGCGGCGGTATGCCGGACGACCCAGTCCGCGTCGGCGCTGGGTTCCCAGGCCTCCAGCGCAGCCCGGTCCGCCAGTCGGATGCGGCTCCATTGCGCACCGTCGCGAATCCGCACCGGGCGCAGCCGGATCACCCCCGCCGCGACCCTCAGCGGCCCCACCACCGTTGGCCAGCCAGGGTGGCCGGCGGTGTTGAATCGCCAGAGATTCACCAGCGCGCCGCCTGACTCACCCCGCGTCAACCGCGCTGAGCCAGAAAAGCGACGTCGACCACCTCACCCGTGCGGATCTGCTCGGCCTCAGCGGGCACCACCACCAGGCAGTTTGCTTCAGCCAGTGTGGCCAGCAAGTGCGATGAGCCACCCGGGGCGCCGCCTAGCACCTGGACCAGATACTCATCGGTATCAGAATCGCGCATCAACTGGCCGCGCAGATACCCGGTGCGGCCGCGCACCGAACTGATCGGCGCCAGCGTCCGGGCCTGCACTATCCGGCGCATCGGTTCCCGCTTGCCCAACGACAACCGAATCAGCGGGCGAACCATGACCTCGAAGACCACCAGCGCGCTCACCGGATTGGCCGGCAGCAAAAACGTCGGAACGCCCTCCGCGCCCAGTTGACCGAAACCCTGCACAGAACCCGGATGCATAGCGACGCGGGTGACCTCTAGCTCGCCCAACTCCGACAGCACGGCACGCACTGCCTCGGCTGCGGCGCCGCCGACCCCGCCGGCGATCACCACCAACTCCGTCCGGTTGAGCTGTCCCTCGACGACCTCGCCCAGCTTCTCAGGCGCGCTGCTGACGATCCCGACGCGGTTCACCTCCGCGCCCGCATCACGCCCGGCCGCGGCCAGCGCGTAAGAGTTGACGTCGTACATCTGCCCGTTGCCCGGTGTGCGGGCGACGTCGACCAGTTCGCCGCCGACCGACATCACCGCCAGCCGTGGACGTGGATGGACCAGCACCCGCTCCCTCCCGGCCGCGGCCAGCAGCCCCACCTGGGCGGCGCCCACGATCGTCCCGGCGCGGACGGCAACGGCGCCGGGCTGCACGTCATCCCCGGTACGCCGCACGTAGGCGCCCGGTCGCACCCCGCGCAGCACCCGCACCCGGGACTGCCCGCCGTCAGTCCAGCGCACCGGCAACACGGCGTCGGCCAGGGCAGGCAGCGGCGCCCCGGTCTGTATCCGCATGGCCTGCTGCGGCTGCAGCCTGCTGGGCGTACGCGCACCGGCCTCGATGGTGCCCACCACCGGAAGGCTGACCGCCGCGTCGGCATCCGGACCGCTTGCCTCGTCGCTCTCGTCGACCACCTCGACCGTGTCGGGGGTGTCGGCATCGACTACGTCGACACTGCGAACCGCGTAACCGTCGATGGCCGCTTGATCGAAACCGGGCATCGGATGCTCGGTGATCACTTCCTCGGCGCACATCAGGCCCTGCGCCTCGGCGATGGCCACCCGCACCGGTCGCGGTGCCACCGCGGCAGCCGACACCCGGTCCTGTTGTTCCTTTACCGAACGCACAGCGTGCCTTCCTCCGTTCGGACCCGAGCGCTAGTCTCCACCCAGTCCCAGCCGCGCCACCAACCACCGCCGCAAGTCCGGGCCGAGGTCGTCGCGATCCAACGCAAAGTCAACCGCAGCTTTGAGGTAACCACCGGGATTTCCCAAATCGTGTCGCGCCCCACGATGCACGACGACGTGCACCGGGTGACCCTCCTCGATGAGCAACTCGATGGCATCGGTGAGCTGCACCTCACCACCGGTACCCCGGTCGATGCGCCGCAGCGCGTCGAAGATGGCGCGGTCGAGCACATAGCGGCCGGCCGCGGCGAACATCGATGGCGCGTCGGCGGCGGTGGGCTTCTCGACCATGCCGTTGACCTTGAGCACGTCGGGGTTGTCAGCCCAGTCACCGTCGGCAATCGGCTCGACGTCGAACACCCCGTAGGCACTGACCTCCTCTTGGCTGACCTCGATTGCGCACAGCACCGTGCCACCCCGCCGGGCCCGCACCCACGACATCGTCTCCAGCACCCCCGTGGGCAGCACCAAGTCGTCGGGCAACAGCACCGCGACGGCGTCTTCGTCAGGCGACAGGGTGGGTTCGACGCAGCCGATGGCATGACCGAGCCCGAGCGGCTCGGCCTGCACCACGGACTCGACCTTGATCAGTTCCGGGGCGCGGCGCACCTTGGCCAGCATGGCCTTCTTGCCGCGGGCTTCCAACGTGCCCTCCAGCACCAGGTCCTCGACGAAATGCGCGACAACGCCGTCCTTGCCTTCGGAGGTGACGATGACCAGGCGTTCCGCACCCGCCTCGGCGGCCTCGGCCGCGACCAGTTCGATTCCGGGGGTGTCAACGACCGGCAGCAACTCCTTGGGCACCGTCTTGGTCGCGGGCAGAAACCGGGTGCCCAGGCCGGCCGCCGGCACGATCGCCGTGCGCGGCACCGGAAGCTGTTGGCGGGGCAGTATCACCACACGTCACACGATAAGTCACCAGATGACCACGACCGGGTGCGCACCCGGCGTGGCGGCGGAATGACCGGTGTTGACATCGTGGGACCATGACCGCAGACAAGTCCGCACTGCGCAAGCAACTGCTTGCGGCGCGCCGTGCGGTTGCCGACGACGTTCGCGCCGACGATGCACGTGCGCTACAGCGACACCTCGATGAGCTGGTGGTCGCCGGCGTCACGATCTGCGCGTATGTACCGGTGGGCACCGAGCCGGGTTCGATCGCCATGCTGGACGGGTTGCTGCGCCGCGGTGTGCGGGTGCTGCTGCCGGTGGCCCGGACAAGCGGGGCCGGTCAGGACGTGCCGCTGGCCCTGATGTGGGGCCAGTACCGATCCGGCAGCCTGGTGACCACCCAGTTCGGCCTGCTCGAACCGCCGCAGCCGTGGCTGCCGGCGTCGACCCTGGCCGAAGCGATGCTGGTGTTGGTTCCCGCGCTCGCGGTCGACCGCCGGGGCGTGCGACTGGGCCGCGGAACCGGCTTCTACGACCGGTCGCTGCCGCTGCGGGGTCCCGACACCCAGCTGGTCGCGGTCATCCGCGACACGGAGTTGGTCGACGAGCTGCCCGTCGAACCCCACGACGTACCGGTGACACATGCACTGACCCCAGGACGCGGTGTCATCGCGCTTGACGCCGAAAAGACCCCGGAATGACCGAGCCCAAATAGCGGTTCTAGCACTTAGCGCGGTAGAGTGCTAACCCGACTGGTCACTTCACGGAGGTTCCTGTGCCCACATATAGCTATGCGTGCACCGAGTGCGGCAACCGCTTCGACAAGGTGCAGTCCTTCACCGACGACACGCTGACCACCTGCGATCGGTGCTCTGGCCGGCTCCGCAAGCTGTTCAGCTCGGTCGGCGTGGTGTTCAAGGGCAGCGGCTTCTACCGCAACGACAGCCGCGAAGCGCGGAAGGTGGCCGGAAACGGCTCGGGGCACGGCTCGGCGCAGGGCGACCGAAATGGTGACGGCAAGTCCGGCACCGGTTCCGCCGGCGACTCGGGCTCGGACAAATCCGGCGCAACCGACAAGTCGACCACATCCAGCGAAACGAGCGGCAAGGGAGACAAGGGCAACAAGTCGAGTTCAAGCGGCAACTCGACGGCTTCTGCGGCAACATCTGCGGCATCGCGCTAAGAGCCGGTTATCCACAGCACGGCGCCCGAGACGACGGCGCCGGATTGGCATGCTTCGTACCGTGTCGGCATGGCTGAGTCCCTCAACCCGACGCTGGCCACTCGGTTATCCCGGACGCTGCGAGCCGACTGGACGCGCACCGTCATGGCGCGACGCGTCGCCGCCGCCGGCTTGGTAGTGCTGGCCGGCATCGCGGCGATCAGGTCCAACCCGGAGGGTGATCACGTCGAGGTCGTGGTCGCTGCCCGCGACATCGCTCCCGCGACAGCGTTGACCACCGATGACATTTCACTCCAAAGCCGTTTGGCGGCAACCGTTCCAGACGGTGCGTCAGCCGATCTGTCGGCGGTGCTCGGTGCGACGTTGGCCGGCCCGGTGCGTCGTGGCGAAGTGCTCACCGACGTCCGGTTGCTGGGCCGGCGGCTGGCCGGGGCGACGGCCGGGCCGGATGCCCGAATCGTCGGCCTGCACCCGGCTGACCACGCGCTGATCGAACTGGTTCGCCCCGGCGATGTCGTCGATGTCGTGGCAGCCCCGAGCTCCGATCCGCATGCCGACCCCAGCATCGTCGCAACCGGCGGCATCGTCGTCCTGGTTTCGGACAAACGGAACGGGACGAACGACGACCGTGTGGTGCTGGTGGCATTGCCGGCCGCAGCCGCCAATGCGGTGGCCGGCGCTGCGCTGGTTCAGGCCGTAACCCTGATCCTACGGTGAATAATCTGCTGTCCCAACCTCTTTAGGGTCTTTTGTCGCCTCGCTAAACCAAGCGTGGTTGCATGCTGGTGCAGAACTTGCACTTGCGCGCCGACTTGGGGATGTTCGACAGGCACTCCGGGCATTCCTTGGTCGCCGGTTCGTCGCCGAACACGCTGACTCCCCGAAGCTTCTGGAAGTGCTTGTAGGGCAACACGACCAGGAAGTACACCACGGACATGAAAACGATGAAGTAGATGACCGCCGAGATAAACGTACCGATGTCGAGGAAGGTCGACTCGTTTCCCTCTGCACCGAGTTGCCAGCCCAGCCCGAGCGACTCGGTGCTGGGCTGGGCGGCCGCCACCAGCGGATTGATTACGCTGTCGGTGAAGGCTTTGACCACGTTGGAGAACGCCAAGGCCACCACCAAACCGACCGCCACGGAGATGACATCATCGCGCATCAGAAAATTTTTGAACCCCTTGAACACGCGAACACCCCTTTCGCCGGGAACAATCCGAACGGCGCCCCGCCGCCCACCGGAACATTAAGCACACGAGCGCGCCAGCGCGGGTGATTTGATGAAGTTACGCCTCAACCGTGATGTGGCGGCACGTTCTCCCGAAGCCACTGCTCGCGCTCTTCGGCGCCGTCCACATCTTCCGAGTCACGCTCGTCCGCTGACTCGGTCATATCTCCAGGCTCGAGAGCTCGCCGATGATATGGACTGCCAACGGATTCAGTGTCGCCATTCCATCGCGCACCGCATAGCGGGAACCGGCGAGGTTGACCACCAGGGTGCTGCCGGATATCCCGGCCAGGCCGCGCGACAGTCCGGCATCGACAATCCCGGCAGCCAAACCCGATGCGCGCAACGCCTCCGAGATACCGAGGATCTCACGATCCAGAATGATGCGGGTGGCTTCCGGAGTGACGTCGCGCGGCGTCACCCCGGTGCCGCCAACCGACACCACCAGGTCGACTCCGCCGATCACCGCTGTGTTCAGCGCGTTGCGGATCTCCACCTGGTCCGCGGCGACGGCCACCACACCGTCGACGACGAACCCGGCCTCGGCAAGCAACTCGGTGACCAGCGGGCCGCTGTGATCTTCGTCACCGTGCGCGGTTCGGTCGTCGACGACGATGACAAGAGCCCTGCCGGGCAACTGCAAAGGCTGTCCCATGCCTGCAACCGTATATCCAGCGGCCGGCGCGGGCGGGACAACTCGGATCACTTTTGTGCTGCGCCCAGGGTGACCTGCATGGTCTTAGTGGACAGGGAGTGATCCTCCACATAGGTCAGGGTGACCTGGTCTCCGGGTTGCTTTGACCGCACCGCGGCGACCAGCGCATCGGAGTTGCCGATCGGACGACCGTCGAACTGCGTCACCGTGGCCCCATCCGGCAGACCCGCCTTCGACGCCGCCTCACCGGGCACCACCTCGACGACCTTGGCGCCGTGTGAACCCCGATCGTTGATGACCTTCACGCCCAGCGAGGCGTGCGTCGCCGTGTGATCCGGGGAGTTGATGAGTTCGTCGGCGATCCGCTTGGCCTGGTCCACTGGGATGGCGAAACCGAGTCCAATTGAGCCACTCTGCGTATCGGCGTAATCGCCGCCCAGGGTCGCGATGGCGGTGCTGATCCCGACCAGATCCCCGTTCATGTTGACCAGCGCACCGCCCGAGTTGCCCGGGTTGATGGCGGCATCGGTCTGGATGGCGTCCAGCACGGTGTTCTGGTTACCCGCCTCACCGGACGTCGACACCGGTCGGTTGAGCGCACTGATGATGCCGGTGGTCACGGTGCCCTCCAGGCCCAGTGGCGATCCGACGGCCACCACTTCCTGGCCGACCCGCAGATCCGCCGAAGTACCGAGTGTCATCGGGGTCAGCCCGGAGATACCTTGAGCGCGAACGACGGCGATGTCGCTGGCCTGGTCGACCCCGACCACAGTGAACGGCGTGGTGCGGCCATCGGAGAACGTCACAATGGTTTTTGGACCCGGCCCCGGTGCCCCCGGTGCCCCCGGTGCCCCCGGTGCCGCCGGTGCCGCCGGTGCCGCCGGTGTGGCAGGTGTGGCCTCGGCCTTGGCTGCGGCGGCGATCACGTGGTTGTTGGTCAAGATCATCCCGTCGGGCGACAAGATGATCCCGGAGCCCTCCTCGGATTGGCGACCCAAGTCCGTCTCGAGCATGACAACGCTGGGCACCACTTTGGCGGCGACTTTCTCAATCGAGCCTTCCGGCAGGCTGGCGGCCGCGGGCACGCTGGGCGCCTGACCCCCCGCTGTCGTGGCGAGGGCACCGCCAACCGGCTGGCGGTCCGTCTGCATCACCGACGCCACCGCCCCGCCGATACCACCGGACACCAGCGCGATGACTACCGCGCCGACCGTCAATGCGCCTGCCCGGGAGCGTTTTTCCGATGCCGGTCCGGTAACCGTCATTGGCCTGGCAGCTGCAGGCCGCGCGTTACCGTACGCGTCGTACGACAGGCGATACTGCGGCTGCTGGGCATAGCGCCAGTCGTACGGATGCTGCGCACCGTGCGCACCCGGGCCCGGATATCCCCCTGCGGCGTGCTGTCCCGGCGTCGCTGCCGTCGAAGCAGCCGGAGCAGGCCGTTGCGGTTGCTGCGGCGGTGGCGAATAGCCCGGGTGGTTCGTCATGTTGCTCAGTTACTCTTCCTCAAACGTGCGGTGGGGTGCGGCGAAAGCTTCAGCACTAGCCTGCCTGCGTGGACTGAGAATCGCCTAATACCGTGTTCGATTCGTCTGCAGACTTCTGTCCGTCCGCCGGCGCTGCATCGTCGGCTGCAGCATTCATCGCATGATCAACTGCGCCACCGACAGGCACTGGGCGCCCGGGCAGCGACACGTGTATCGACGTCCCCGGCGGTCGGCCGCCCGGCACGGTTTCTTCGATACGAAGTGTGCCACCGTGTTTGAGCACCACCTGTTTCACAATCGCCAGGCCCAAGCCCGACCCCGGCATCGCACGCGCGGAATCGGAGCGGAAGAACCGCTCGAACACCAGCTCGCGCTCGTGCGGCGGGATGCCGGGACCATGGTCGGAGACCACCAGCTCGACATGTGTCGGGTCTGTTTGTGCCATCCGCAGACCGACCCGCCCGCCCGACGGACTCCACTTGGCCCCATTGTCGAGCATGTTCAGCACTGCTCGCGACAAGCCGGCCGCATCCCCGTAGATCTGCCAGGGAATCACTTCAACGTCGAACTCGATATCGTTACGGCGCCGCCTAACTCGTTCCATACTGCGATCGATGACTTCGGACATGTCTACCTGCTCGTATGCGGCCTCGCGTCGGTCGTCGCGGGTGAGATCCACCAAATCACCTACCAGAGTGGATAATTCCTCGATCTGGGCGATCACGTCGACACGCAGATCGGCTACTTCCTGCTCTGGCAGCGGCGGTGCTCCCGGTGCCGCAGAGGCCATCAGCAGCTCCACGTTGGTGCGCAGCGATGTCAGCGGGGTCTTGAGCTCATGGCCGGCATCGGCAACCAGCCGGGCCTGGCGTTCCCGTGACTCGGCGAGCGCCCGGAGCATCGCATTGAATGCTTCGGTGAGCCTGGCTAATTCGTCGCTGCCGTACACCGGGATCGGCCGCAGATCGTCGGTGCGCGCCACCCGCTCGGCTGCCTCGGTCAGCCGGCCCACCGGTCGCAGGCCGGCACTGGTCACCATTCCGCCGGCCACCGCGGCGACCGCGACACCGACCCCGCCGACGACCAACAGGACCCAGCGCAGTTTCCCCGTCACCGCCTGGGTGGGCGCCAGGCTCTTGGCGATCAGCAGCGTACTGCCGTTGGGCAGGTGAACAGCCAGGACCCGCTGGCCGGCCGCCGTTCGCCGGGACAGGAACAACTCGCCACGGATGACGGCCTTCTCCTGCGCCCCAACCGGCAGCCGCTGGCCGGGCTGATTCGCGGTGTAAATCGCACGGCCGGGGTTCACCAGCATGGCGTTGACATCGGAATACGCGGTTCCCTCGATCGCCTTACCCGGGTCGGCGGCCAGCGAACCGCTGGCGATCAGCATCTCCGCCCGGCTCTGCAACTGGTTGTCGATGTCTTTGTACAGCGCCGCCGAGATCACCGCATACACGGCGA
>NZ_JBYCKY010000591.1:0-1943 GCF_057473605.1 Mycobacterium sp. TH-M82
GAACAGATGACGCTGGTAGTTCAGCGACGGAATGTCGCTGAGGTGGATTCCGGCGATCGCCAGCGTGCCGCCGCGGTCCAGCGCCTCGCAGGCGGGCAGCACCAGTTCGCCGACGGGGGCGAACAGGATCGCGGCGTCCAGCCGCACCGGCGGCGGGTCGGCGGCGCCCTGCGCCGACGCCGCCCCGAGTTCGATCGCCAACTCGCGAGCGTGCGCGCCGCGGGTCATCACGTGCACCTCGGCGCCGCGCGCCAGCGCAACCTGGGCGGTGATGTGCGCGCTGCCGCCGAAACCGTACAGCCCCAGCCGGCCACCGGGCGGCAGCTCGGCGCGCAGCAGCGAACGGTAGCCGATGATGCCGGCACACAGCAACGGCGCCAGCTCGCTGTCGCCGTAGCCGCTCGGCAGGTGGTGGGCGAACACCGCGGGCACCGTGGCGAATTCGGCGTAGCCCCCGTCGGAGTCCCAGCCCGTGTAGCGGGATTGTGGGCAGAGGTTCTCGTCGCCGCGGCGACAGTATTCGCACACTCCGCAGGTATGCCGCAGCCAGGCGATGCCGACCCGGTCCCCCACAGTGAAGTGATCGCCGGCGTCCGAGCCCACCTCAGAGCCCACCTCGATGACCTCGCCGACCACTTCATGGCCGGGTATCACCTGTTTGCGGTGCACCGCAAGATCACCCTCGGCGACGTGCAGGTCGGTGCGGCACACCCCGCACGCGTGCACCGCAACCAGCAGTTCAGATGGCCCGGGTCGGGGCACCGCGGTGGTAACCCACTGCAACGGGCCGGTGTCCATCGGGGCGGGATGGCGCACACGCCAGGCACTCATCGTCGTACCGGTCAGACCGGTCCGGATACCGCTTACAGCCATCCTGCACCCATGGCGTCCATTCTGCGCTCAGGGTGCGCGACCGCGAGAGAACCCGGCCGTGGCCGCAGTCTCGGTAACCGGTTGGCTTATCTTTTCCGGATCAGCCTGAGCAGCCAGAGCAGCACCACCGCTCCGGCCAGCGCGATGAAGAAGGTGAACCAGTATCCGCCATGGTCGACATCGACACCCAGCACGTTGAGCACCACTCCGGTGCCGAACGCCCCGACAACACCGGCCACGATGTCCATCAGGATGCCGGAGCCGCTGCCCTTGACGATCTTGCTCGCCAGCCAGCCGGCGATACCGCCGATGACGATGTAGCCTATCCAGCCGACCTCGGTCCCACCGCTGACGTTCAGGGCGAGAAACTGCGTCGCCGCCACGGCGTTCACGTTCATCCCGAAACTCCTTGCTGTCGCTGGAAGGCCGGCTTTGGTCCGGTTACCGGGTCAGCGTAGCGGTTTCGAGCGCCGATTCAACGGCGATCTGGCCACCTATGTGTCACGCCGCCGCGGGTGGGGGCGCTCCGATCGGAGGCAGCCCGGCTGCCGGGGGCGCCTGCACACCACCCGGTAGCGGCAGCGGCACCGGACTTTCGGGCGGTGCTACCGCTCCGGGGGCACCCGGCGGTTGCGGGGGCGCCAAGCCTCCGGGCGGCGCGGGAGCCACGGAGGCGGCGGGCGGCGGCAACGGGCGGATGGATTCAGCCAGCACCGTCGCCGCGCCCTTGTCCACCGGGTTGTTCGCGGTTCCCATCCACACCACAAACCAACGCGGGCCCGGGGGCGCGGTCGGGGTGGCCGGCGGCACACCGATCACGCCGCTCCAGACCTGGCCGACCGGCTTCGCCGGGTCGGTGAACTTGACCTCGTAGTACGAAGCGCTGCCGGTCAGACCGTTGCCGTTGAGCGGGGTGTTCTCCTGGTTGGTGCGGGTGCCGGGGTATGGCATGAAGAACTCACCCATGTCCGACGCCAGCCGGGTTGCGGCTTTGGCGCTGTCGCTTTCCGAGCTGGCGTAGAGCCGCTGGTCCAGCTTGCCCAGCACAATCCGGGTGTCGTTGGCGGTCA
>NZ_JBYCKY010000592.1:0-8398 GCF_057473605.1 Mycobacterium sp. TH-M82
TACGCTCCCACCGACGAGAACCGCTACAGTAGACACCCGTCACCGGTGAGCAGTTTCACCGAGCAAAACTGAGCACTTTCGCTGAGCGCCATCACAACGAACATCGTCGCGTAGAAACGGGTCGTGATCTCTTCGATCATCGCGCCGAGGACGGGCAGCGTCTCCTTAACGATCACGGCAGATTTCGAGCTGAGCATCGGCGGGCCTCTCACACGAGTCCGGGCTATAGCACCACCATCGGCGAACCTCGATACACCACCGTTGCGATGGCGTTAACTGCAAGAAACCGGTTACTCACATCCGCGGCTCGGCGACTTCAACTGGCGGCGGCCCCGACGACGCTGGGGTCGGTCATGCAGGCACCGTAGCCACGTGCTGCAATCAAACCCATGGCGGACGACCACGAGGCAGTACTGCGGCTGCTCGGGTCGACCAGCGAGCTCGGCGACGACGACCTGTCCCGGCTCTATGCCTACCCGCAGCCCTACCCGGAACGCCAAGCCACCTGGCTGCGCGCCAATTTCATCGCCAGCCTCGACGGCGGCGCCACCGTCGCCGGAAGGTCGGGCGGGCTGGCCGGGCCCGGCGACCGGGTACTGTTCAGCCTGCTGCGCGAGCATGCCGACGTCATCGTGGTCGGCGCCGGTACGGTGCGCACCGAGAACTACGGGAGTGTGCGTCTCGGCGTCACCCAGCGCCAGCACCGGCGGGCCCGCGGGCAAGGAGAAGTGCCGCCGCTGGCGATCGTCACCAGATCCGGCCGCCTCGACCGCGACCTGCCGGTGTTCACCAGGACCGAAGTCCCGCCCCTGGTGCTGACCTGTGCGGCTGCCACCGATGAGACGGCAGACCAGCTGGCCGGACTCGCCGAGGTGATCAACTGCTCGGCCGGCGACCCCGACCGGGTTGACGAGGCCGCCGCGCTGACCGCGCTCAGCGCACGCGGCCAGCACCGGGTGCTCACCGAGGGCGGTCCGACGCTGCTGGGTTCGTTCATAGAGTGCGACCTGCTCGACGAGCTGTGCCTGACCGTGGCCCCCTACGTCGTCGGTGGCCAGGCCCCCCGCATCGCGGCCGGTCCCGGCCAGGTGCGGACCCCGATGCGCCGCGCCCATCTACTCACCGACGGCGCCGGCTACCTCTACGCCCGTTATGTCAGGAGCACCTGAAGCAGCGGTCGCTATCGTGGTGCCTATGACTCGGCCGGCCACCCGCACCAGGCGAGCCGTGCTGCTCTTCGCGGCGATCACGCTGCTGGCCGGCTGTGCGCCGCCCACCCTGGCCGCCAACCCGCGTTTTGCCACCGACTCCGGCGCCGGACCCCAGGGGCAGCCAGAGGCGACGCCGCAGGCCGGCCCGCCGCCGATCGCCGTGCCGAAGAACAAGCTGCCCTGGCACGACTGCACCGCGCGGGTGTTCGGCGATGCGGCGGTCACGCCGGCGGCGGGTGTCAAATTGGACTGCGCCAGCTACGACTCCGACGTCGACTCGCTCGGGGGCGGATCTTCACTGGTGAGCATCGGCGTGGTCCGTGCCCGCTCGGTGCAGACCCCGGCCGACGCCGGACCGGTGGTGTTCACCACCGGCTGGGACCTGCCGTCGTCTTTGCAGCTGCCGGTCTGGCTGTCGCGGGCCGGTGCCGACGTGCTGCGCACCCACCCGATCGTCGCGGTGGACCGCCGCGGAATGGGGATGTCGAGCGCGGTGGATTGCCGAGACCGTTTGCAACGTCAGGAGATGTGGAACCAGGCGCAATTCGAGCCGGGCGATGACCCGGTGGCCAACTTGGGCAAGGTCGTGACCGAGGCCACCACCGACTGCACCGACATCATTTCGTCCGGCGAGTCCTCCTACGACAACGCACACGCCGCCACCGACATCGAACGGCTGCGCAGCATCTGGGATGTGCCGGCACTTGCCCTGATCGGCGTCGGCAACGGCGCCCAGATCGCGATGAGCTACGCCGCGTCACATACCGACAAGGTGGCCAGGCTGGCGCTCGACTCGCCGATCGCGCTGGGGGTGGGCGCCGAAGCCGCCGCCGAGCAGCGGGTCAAAGGGCAGCAGGCCGCTCTCGACGCGTTCGCTGCGCAGTGCGTCGCGGTGAACTGCGCGCTCGGCCCCGACCCGAAGGGCGTCGTCGACGCGCTGCTGGCCGCCGCCCGGTCCGGCAACGGTCCCGGCGGCGCCTCGGTGTCCGCGGTGGTCCGTGCGATCATCGTCGCCTTGGGCTACCCCACCGGTGACCGGGTCGCCAGCACCACCGACCTGGCCAATGCGCTGGCGACCGCGCGCTCCGGGGACGCCAACCTGTTGACCAGTCTGATCAACCGGGCTGAAGCGATCCAGGCCAGCGACGGCCGGTTCGTCAACTCGTGCGCAGACGCGCTCGACCGTCCGACCCCGGACCGGGTTCGCGAGTTGGTGGTCGCCTGGGGCAAGCAGTACCCGCAGTTCGGCACCGTCGCGGCGCTCGACCTGGTGAAGTGCCTGAGCTGGCCGAGCAGCACCGCATCGGAACCGCCGAAGGACCTCAAGGTCGACGTGCTGCTGCTCGGCGTGCACGACGACCCGATCGTCGGCGCCGAGGGGGTCGCGGCCACCACCGCCACCGTCATCAACGGCGGTGCGGCCAGCAAGCGGGTGATGTGGCAGGGCATCGGTCACGGCGCCAGCATCTACTCGTCCTGTGCGGTACCGCCGCTGATCAAATACCTGGACAGCGGCGAACTGCCCGACACCGACACCTACTGCCCGGCCTGAGCCAGCCTTACGGTCGGCACCGCGCGGATCCGGTGTACGGTGCGCTGGTGACGTCAGCCGAGCACATCCGCGCCGGCCTGCTGGCCGCGTTCCGCCCGCCCACCAGCGCGCCCGGCGCCTCGACGGTGCTGCGCTCGATGCTGTGGCCTGCGGCCGTCCTGTCGGTGATCCACCGCAGCGTGGTGCTGACCACCAACGGCAACATCACCGACGACTTCAAGCCGGTCTATCGGGCCGTGCTGAATTTCCGGCACGGCCTGGACATCTACAACGAGCACTTCGACTACGTCGACCCCCACTACCTCTACCCGCCCGGCGGCACCCTGCTGATGGCGCCGTTCGGGCTCCTGCCGGAGACGGTGTCGCGGTACACGTTCATCCTGGTCAACCTCCTCGCCATCCTGATCGCCGCCTACCTGTTGCTGCGGCTGTTCGGCTACACGTTGACGTCGGTGGCGGCCCCGGCGCTGCTGCTGGCCATGTTCTGCACCGAGAGCGTGACCAACACCCTGGTGTTCACCAACATCAACGGGGCGGTCCTACTGGCCGAGGTGCTGTTCTTCCGGTGGCTGCTCGACGGGCGCGTCGGGCGCCAGTGGTGGGCGGGTGTGGCGATCGGATTGACTCTGGTGGTCAAACCCGTGCTGCTGCCGCTGCTGCTGCTGCCGCTGCTGAGCCGGCAGTGGCGAGCGCTGGTGACCGCGATCGGCGTGCCGCTGGCGTTCAACCTGGCCGCCTGGCCGTTGGTGCCCGACCCGATGGACTTCGTCACCCGCACGCTGCCCTACATCCTCGGCACCCGGGACTACTTCAACTCCTCGATCCTGGGCAACGGGGTGTTCTTCGGACTGCCGACTGCGCTGATCCTGTTCCTGCGGGTGCTGTTCGCGGCGATCGCGGGTGTCAGCCTGTGGCTGCTGTACCGCTACTATCTCACCCGCGATCCGCTGTTCTGGGTGCTGACCTCGTCGGGGGTGCTGCTGATCGCGTCGTTTCTGGTGTTGTCACTAGGGCAGGGCTACTACTCGATGGTGCTGTTCCCGTTCCTGATGACGGTGGTGCTGCCGAACTCGGTGCTGCGCAACTGGCCGGCGTGGCTGGGCATCTACGGCTTCATGACGCTGGACCGCTGGTTGCTGTTCAACTGGATGTTTATCGGGCGTCCGCTGGAGTATCTGAAGATCACCTACGGCTGGTGTTTGGTGCTGATCGTGGTCTGCGCGGTGCTGTGCTTCCGTTACCTGGACGCCCGAGAGGAGAGTCGGCTGGACGACGGCATCGACCCGGCCTGGCTGACGGCCGCAAAGCAGCACGCTAGCGTGGAGATATGACGCCGAAATCGTCCGGTATCCCCTGCCCGAAGCTCGGACTCACCGATGCGCAATGGCGCGAGAGGCTCACGCCGGAAGAGTTTTCGGTGCTGCGCCGAGCGGGCACCGAACCGCCACACACCGGTCAGTACACCGACACCACCACCGAGGGTGTCTACCAGTGTCGGGCCTGCGGCGCCGAATTGTTCCGCAGCACCGAGAAATTCCACTCCCACTGCGGCTGGCCGTCGTTCTTCGACCCGGCGAACTCCGAAGCGGTGATCCTGCACCCCGACGACTCGCTGGGCATGGTCCGCACCGAAGTGCTGTGCGCCAACTGCAACAGCCACCTGGGCCATGTGTTCACCGGCGAGGGCTACCCCACCCCGACCGACCAGCGGTACTGCATCAACTCGATTTGTTTGCGCTTGGTGCCGGCTTGAGTGTCGAGACTGTAGTTGCCGTGGCCGTCACTCGCGCGCACTTTTGCACGCTAACTACAGTTTCGGTGTAACGAGTCGACCCGTCACGGCAGCGAGGCGACCAACCGCTCGACGTCCACTCGCGCACCGGTGTAAAACGGGGTCTCTGCGCGGGTGTGCAGGCGAGCATCGGTGTTGCGCAGGTCACGCATCAGATCGACGATGCGGTCCAGTTCCGGCGCTTCGAAGGCCAGCAGCCACTCGTAGTCGCCCAGCGCGAACGCGGGCACGGTGTTGGCACGAACCTCCTTGTACGCCCGGGCTTTCATGCCGTGCTCGGCCAGCATCCGGCGCCGCTCCTCTTCGGGCAGCAGATACCACTGGTAAGACCGCACGAACGGGTAGACACAGATGTAGGCGCCCGGTTCTTCGCCGGCCAGAAACGCCGGGATGTGGCTTTTGTTGAATTCCGCGGGCCGGTGCAACCCCACACTGCTCCACACCGGCGTGCAGCTGCGTCCCAGCGTGGTGGTGCGCCGAAAGTCGGCATAGGTGGCTTGCAGCGCTTCAACCCGCTCGGCGTGTGTCCACATCATGAAGTCCGCGTCAGCGCGCAGACCCGCGATGTCGTAGAGACCGCGTACCACGACGCCCCGCTCTTCCTGCTGTTTGATGAAGGTGGCGGTCTCGTCGGCAATCTCTTCCCGGTTGTGCGATCCTGCGTCGAGCCCGCCGGGTCGCACCGAGAACACCGAGAACATCAGGTACCGCAGGGTGGCGTTCAGCGCGTCGTAGTCGAGGTGCGCCATAAAGCCATCGTGCCACGGGCTACTACCCAGCGGAGGTGGCGCTGGTCACAGCCGCGACCGCCCGGTCGGCCGTTGCGATGCAGGCAGGAACCCCGATTCCGTTCAGGAAATTGCCCGCGACGGCCATCGTCGGCGGTAACCCGGCGAGCAACTCGGCGACCAGTTCGCCGTGGCCGGGCCGATACTGCGGCATCGCGTCGGCCCAGCGCTGCACTCGGGCTTCGACCGGGTCGACGGTGACACCGAAGACAGTGTCGAGATCGCGCACCGCCCAGCTCAGCAGCTCGTCGTCGGAGGCCCGGCCGACAAGGTCAGGGATGTCGCCGAACCGGCCGAACGACAACCGCAGCAACTCCACGGACGGGTGATCGCCGTCACTGGGATCGCTACCCCAGATCCCCCACTTGCGTGACGACAGCGTGATCGCCTTGGCACGCACCGGTTCGCCGTCGACCACCAGCACACCGGAGCTGTCCGGGAACGCCGCGCCGCCGACCACCCCGAGCGCCACCACCGTCGAGGATGCGCTGTCGATCCTCTCCGCGGCCGCCGCGGTGCGCGGTGCGACGCCGCTGGCCAGCCGGGCCAGTCCCGGGGCGGGCACCGCCAGGATCAGTGCGTCGGCGTGCCAGCGGCCGCCGGCGTCATCACGCAGCGTCCAGCCGCCCGGGCCACCGCCGATTTCTGCCACCGCGGCCTGAATCCAGCGCAACCCGCTGCGGCGGACCAGCGCATCGACCAGCACCGCATAGCCGCCGGTCACCGCAGCGAACACCGGTGCACCGCGATGTGGCGGCAGTGCCCGGCGGACCGCGTCGGTGAGGCTGGAGGCACCGCGGTCGAGTTCAGCGGCCAGGCCCGGCACCGCCGACCGCACCCCGACGGTCGCAGCCGAGCCGGCGTACACCCCACCGATCAGCGGGTCCACCGAGCGGGCCACCACCTGCTCACCGAACCGGTCGGCCACCAGCTCGGCCACACTGAGGTCGCTGCCGGGCCGCCAGCACAGCCGGCGGGCGGATTCTCCGTCGATGCGGGCGATCGTTTCATGGTCGACCAACCCGATCATGGACTTCGCCGACGACGGGATCCCGCTGAGCGTGTCCGGCGGCAACGGGTTCAGTTTGTGCCGACTGTAGAGCAGCGGCCGGGCGCCGGTGGTGGCCGACTGCCGCTCCGCCAGGCCGAGCTCTTCCAGCAGGGCGGGCACCTCCGGCCGACGGGCCACGAACGCCTCGGCGCCCACCTCCATCGGGACACCGGCGAGCTGCTCGGTTCGCAGCACCCCGCCGAGCCGGTCGCCCGGGTCGAACAGCGTGATGTCGGCGTCGTCGCCGACCGTCGCCCGCAACCGGTATGCAACGGCTAACCCGGAAATACCGCCCCCGACAATATGATACGAGGTTGTCACAGCGAATGTACCAGCGACACCAGCTCGGTGAGCACGCCCGGGTCGGTCTCCGGCAGCACCCCGTGCCCGAGGTTGAAGACGTGCCCTGACGCTCCGGCGTCGATGGCGCGGCGGCCGTCGTCGACCACGGCGTGCGCCGCACGCTGCACCACCGGCCAGCCCGCCAGCAGCACCGCCGGGTCCAGGTTGCCCTGCAGGACGACGCCGGCGCCGGTCCGGGTGGCGGCATCGGTCAGCGCCGTCCGCCAGTCCACCCCGATCACCGCCGCCCGGGCCGGCTTGAGTGCTTGGGCCATTGCACCCAGCAGCTCGGCGGTGCCGACCCCGAAGTGCGTCATCGGCACATCCTGATCTCCACGGTCGGCCAGCGCAGCGAACACCCGGGCACTGTGCGGCAGCACATGGGAGCGGTAGTCGGCCAGCGACAGCGTTCCGGCCCACGAGTCGAACATCTGTATCGCATCCACCCCGGCGTCGAGCTGCATGGCCAGGAACGCGATGGTCAGGTCGGTCAGCTTCGTCATCAAGGCGTGCCAACTGTCCGGGGTGCCGAGCATCATCGCCTTGGTGCGGGCGTGGGTGCGGCTCGGACCGCCCTCGACCAGATAGGAGGCCAGGGTGAATGGCGCACCCGCGAAACCGATCAGCGGCACCTCGCCGAGTGTCTTCACCAGCAGCGCCACCGCCGCCGCGACGGCCTCGATATGTTGCGGGTCAAGAGGTTTCAATGCGGCGATGTCGGCCTCGCTGCGCACCGGCGACGCAATCACCGGCCCGACGTCCGCGACGAGGTCCACGTCGACGCCGGCCCCAAGCAGCGGCACCACGATGTCAGAGAACACGATCGCCGCGTCGACATGGTGGCGACGCACCGGCTGCAGTGTGACCTCACAGATCAACTCGGCGTCCAGGCAGGCCTCCAGCATGCTGTGCCGTGCCCGCAGCACCCGGTATTCCGGCAGCGACCGGCCAGCCTGCCGCATGAACCACACCGGCACCCGGCTGGGTTTGCGGCCGGCCGCGGCGACCAGATACGGCGAATCGGGCAGTTCACGACGGGTAGTCATCGGGTTCAATGCTGCCACGAGGCTGATCGCGGGTTGGCGGATGATCGCACGGAATCAATGTCTGGCCCGGTCGCTAGTATCGCTAGCATGTTCGATGGGATGGCCGAGGCGGCTGCGGTGCTGGTTGATCGGATGACCGCGGCGACGCGGGCGGAGAACCGGGCCGCTGGTGAGCGGTTGGCCGCGGTCAGTGAGCTCGATCTGCTGTGGTTGCGCCGTTGGGGAAAGTGCGAGACCTGAGCCAGTGATACCGCGTCGCTGATCACCGGCGAGATCGCTGCGACGTTGCGGATCAGCCGCAACTGGGCCGAAAGCTATCTGTATGACGCCCGGGCGATGCGCACCCGCCTACCCCGAGTGGGGGAGTTGCTGCGCGCCGGAGATATCAGCTACGCGATGTTTCGCACCATCGTCTAGCCCACCGATGTGATCACCGATCCCGAGGTGCTGGCGGCCGTGGATGCCACCCTGGCGCAGCGCGCGCAGCGGTGGCCGCCGATGACGCGCAGCCGGCTCTTCGGCTATGCCGACAAGATCGTGGCCCACGCCGACGCCGATGCGCTGCGCCGGCGCCGCGAACAGCAGGCCGACCGGGAGTTTTCCATCTGGGACCACG
>NZ_JBYCKY010000593.1:0-2607 GCF_057473605.1 Mycobacterium sp. TH-M82
TGGATATTACGGTCGGCGGGAGCCAGTGTTCCGCTGTCGGGTGAGCCACTGTTCCGGTTGGGACTGGGCCACCGTGGCGGTGCGGGCTGAGCCGTGGCGCCGCTGGGGCGGGCGGTGGTGTGCCGCCCGCCCGTTGGCGTTGGTCAGTTGAGCTGGTTGAAGTGTTTACGCATGGAATCGTCGCAGTTGAGGACGGTGGTGTGCGCGTTGGTGGTGATCCGGTCGACGATGGCGTCGGCGAGGATCTTTTCGTCCATTCGGTCGTGCCACTGGCCGGGCGGTAGTTGGGTGCAGTAGATCGTCGACGCGGTTTTGTGGCGTCGGTCGATCAGGGTGTGGAGCTGCTGGACCTGCTGGGTCGTCGGCGTCGTGAGGAACCAGTCGTCGATGATGAGCAGGTCGACCTTGACCAGCGTGGCGAGGCAGCGCTTCTTCTGGTCGGTGCGTTCGGCGATCGTGATCCGGTCGAACAGCTCGTTGGCCGACAGGTAGAGCACTTGGCGGTATTGCTGGCAGGCCTTGTTGCCCAATGCGCAGGCCACGTAGGTTTTCCCGGCCCCGGTCGGCCCTTGCAGAATTACGTCTTGATGTTTGACCAGGTAGCTGCCGACGGCGAGCCGGGTGATGAGCTCGGTGTTCACGTCGCGTCCGGGCATGGCTTTGATGTCGCCGATGTCGGCATCGGGCTGGGCCAGAGCGGCCTGGCGGCGAAGCCGGTGCAGCTTGTTGTCTCGCCTGCGCTCGTACTCCCAGTCGACGGCCTGCTTGACCATCTGCGGCCCGGTCAAGACCCCGAGGTCTGTCGTGTCGGCGAGTTTTTCGAAGTACTCGGCCATTCCTGACAGGCGCATTGTCTTGAGCCTGGTGAGGGTTTCGACGTCGATCATGCCCGGCCCCCGTCGGTGGTGTAGTAGTCGGCGCCGCGTATGAAACCCGCGTCGCCCAGCGATGGCGGCGGTGGCGGATCGACCGGTTTCCAACCGGCCCACAGCTTTTTGATCAGCGTGTAGGACGGCGCTGGTGTTGCCGCCAACGCCCGACCGCAGGTGTCTTCCAACCGGGTGATGCCACCAGGTTTTTTGGCCAACGCCATCACGCCCAGGCACGACCGGAAGGACTGCTCGACGATCTTGCGGGACGCCAGGATCGCGTCGATGGCGGCCACAGTGTTCGGGCCGACGGTGGCGGCCCACTGCTCGAAACGTTGCGGTGTCCAATCGATCAGCCGGTTCCGATGCGCCTCGGGCATGTGCGAGGTCACGGTGCAATACCGGCCACGCACCCCCTTGCGCCGCGGATGGGAGGCGACGCGTTCGGTGCCGTCGAAGATCTCGACGGTGTGGCTGGTGATGCGCACATCCAACGACCGGCCGATCAGCTTGGCGGGAACCGAGTAGAAATTCTTGTCGACCTGCACGTGATAGTTGGGTCCCACCTTGGCTTTTCGTAGATCCGCCAACTCAAACGGGATTTGCGGCAGTGGGATCAAAAGCGGCTTCTCGTCTCGGACGAACACGATGTGCCGGGAATCTTCCCGCTTCTGGAACGGCCGGGCGTTGATTTCTGCGACCTCGTCGAAGATCGCCTCGTTGAGCTCGGCAAGACCCACGAACCGCCGGTTGCGCAGTACCGCGGCGACCTGGTTGGCGACGAACCGCACGCTGCCCTCGACGACCGGCTTGTCGCGAGGCCGGCGCACCCTGGCCGGGATGATGACGGTGCCGTAATGCTCGGCCATGCGCGCATACGCCGCGTTGAGCGCCGGCTCGTAACGGTCGGCCTTCGACACCCCGGTACGCAGATTATCGGGCACGAGCAGCCGTGCCACGCCCCCAAACGCGTCGAACGTGTGCACATGCGCATCAATCCACGACGCAAGCGTCATATCGGCGAAGGCCTCCACGTACGCATACGCCGAGTACGACAGGGCGGCGACGAACAGCCACGCCTGCAGGGGCTCACCGGTGACCGGGTCGGCGAAGACCATCGAGTCACCAGCCCAATCGACCTCAATCGATTCGCCCGGATCGCGCTGGATGTGCATCGAGGCGCCCGTCGCCTTCACCCAGCGGCGGTACTGTTCGTTGAAGAACGAATACTGATACGGCACCTCGCCGGTCTCCCGGCACTTCGCCACGTACTCGTTCCACAGCAGCAGCAACGTCACCGACGGGCGGGCCAGCTCACGGTGCACATGCTCGAAATCCGGTGCGGCCCGATCAGAGTCGGGCTTGGTCGGCTCGGGCAGCAGCAGGTGGCGGACCTCGAACGCCTCAAGGTCCGCCACCTGCCCAAAACCCACCCCAGCTGTGTTCGCCGCGGCGAACACCGTCGCTACCGTGTTCCGCGAACAGCCCAACGCATCAGCGATGCCACGCTGGGACACACCCTCGGCACGAAGCCGAAGGATTTGCTTGTAGTCGACCATGAAAGGCGACTCCTTTCGTCACGCCCATGCCCCAATGGCACAGACCCGACGAAGGTCCCACGCAACAAGATCAGAACCGGCGCCACGGCTCAGCCCGCACCGCCACGGTGGCCCAGTCCCAACCGGAACAGTGGCTCACCCGACAGCGGAACACTGGCCCCCAGCCAGCGCGATATCCA
>NZ_JBYCKY010000594.1:0-1392 GCF_057473605.1 Mycobacterium sp. TH-M82
TCGGCGTCGACCACCAGCATCACGGTGGCGTTCGGTACGTCGACGCCGACCTCGATGACGGTGGTGCATACCAGCACGTCGATGTTTCCGGACCGAAACGCCGCCATCACGGCGTCCTTGTCCTCGGCGGGTAGCCGCCCGTGCATCAGACCCAACCGCGACCCGGCCAGCGCACCCGATCGCAGTCTGCTGAACAGCTCCTCGGCGGTGGCCGACCGCCTGGTGTCCTGGCTGGGCCGGCCGGACTGGTCGGCTTGGCGGGCTTGGTCGGGTTGGTCGGCCTCGTCGATACGGGGCGCCACCACGTAGGCCTGATGGCCGGCGGCTACCTCCTCGCGGATGCGCTGCCACGCGCGGTCCAGCCAAGCCGGTTTGTCCCTGGCGAAGATCGTGGAGGTTTTGATCGGCCGGCGCCCGCCGGGCAGTTCGCGCAGCGTCGAGGTTTCCAGGTCCCCGTAGACGGTCAACGCCACGGTGCGCGGGATCGGCGTTGCGGTCATCACCAGCAAGTGCGGTGTGATGCCTGCAGGGGCCTTGGCCCGCAACTGGTCCCGTTGTTCAACACCGAACCGGTGCTGCTCATCGACGACCACCAGTCCCAGACGGTGGAACTCCACCGCATCCTGCAGCAGCGCGTGGGTGCCCACCACGATCCCGGCCTGGCCGCCGGTGATCTCGGCCCGAACCTGTTTCTTGGCAGCCTGCGGCATCGAGCCGGTCAGCAGCGCCACCGCGGTGGCGTTGTCGGCGCCGCCCAGCTGGCCACCGAGCGCCAGCGGGCCCAACACGTCGCGGATCGAACGGACATGTTGTGCGGCAAGCACTTCGGTTGGCGCCAACAGCGCGCATTGATAGCCGGCGTCGACCAGTTGCAGCATGGCCAACACCGCCACGATCGTCTTGCCGGAGCCGACCTCACCCTGCAGCAGCCGGTTCATCGGGCGGGTGGCCCCGAGCTCGTGCCGCAGCACATCCAGCACCTCGCGCTGTCCCGCCGTGAGCTCGAAGGGCAGCCGCCGCAACAACTCCGCGGCCAACCCATCGGTGCTCGGCCGTGCGGGCGGCCCGGACGCGGACAGTTCGCCGTGCCGGCGGCCCACCAGCGCCCACTGCAGACCGACCGCTTCGTCGAAGGTCAGCCGCTCGCGGGCGCGTCGGCGTTCCGCCGCGGTCTCGGCCAGATGGATGGCGCGCAGCGCTGCGTCCTCGCCGGTCAGCCCGCGCTCGGCACGCAGCGCCGCCGGAAGCGGGTCCGGCACCGGGTCGAGCACCTCAAGCACCTGTCGCACGCAGGAGAAGATGTCCCAGCTCTGCAGCTTGGTGCTGGCCGGGTAGATCGGGTAGCAGCGCCGCTCGAACTCCGACTGCAGCACTTCGCCGCTGACCGCCTGC
>NZ_JBYCKY010000595.1:0-1439 GCF_057473605.1 Mycobacterium sp. TH-M82
TCGACGCTCACAACAGCGACCCAAAACCCTACGTGTGGACCGCCACCGCCGAGTCCATCCTCGCCAAGGTTGCGCGCGGTCGGATCGCCCTCGAAAAAGTCAGCTAATTACAGGACACACCACTAGCTCATGAGCCGTTCGGGTGGCGGCCCACGACGTTGCTGGTCACGATCCGCCGGTACCGGTGTGCGGGCTGTGCTCATGTGTGGCGTCAAGACAGTGGCAAGGCCGCCGAACCGCGGGCCAAACTGTCCCGACGCGGATTGCGGTGGGCGCTGGAAGCCATTGTCTGCCAACATCTGTCCGTGGCCCGGATCGCAGAAGCGTTGGCGGTGTCGTGGAACACCGCCAACAACGCGGTGCTCGCCGAAGGCCGCCGAGTCCTCATCGCCGATCCGGCCCGCTTCGACTCGGTGGCGGTGATCGGCGTCGACGAACACGTCTGGCGGCACACCCGCCGCGGCGACAAGTACGTCACCGTCATCATCGACCTGACCCCGGTCCGCGACAAGACCGGCCCGGCACGGTTGCTCGACATGGTCGAGGGCCGATCCAAAAAGGCATTCCAGGATTGGTTGGCTGAGCGGCCCAAGCAGTGGCGTGATGGTGTGCAAGTCGTTGCCATGGACGGATTCTCCGGGTTCAACCGCCACCGCTGAAGAGCTGCCCGACGCGGCGACAGTGATGGACCCCTTCCACGTGGTGCGCCTGGCCGGCAACGCCCTCGACGAATGCCGGCGTCGGGTCCAGCTGGACACCTGCGGGCACCGCGGCCGCAAGACCGATCCGCTCTACGCCTGCCGGCGCACCCTGCAGACTGGCGCCGATCTGCTCACCGACAAACAGAAAGCCCGGCTGAGCGCCCTGTTCTCCATCGACGCCCATGCCGAGGTCGAGGCCACCTGGACGATGTATCAGCGCATCGTGGCCGCCTATCGGCACCCCGACCGCAAGACCGGCCGCACCATGATGGCCGCGCTGATCACCACGCTGAGCGCCGGCGTCCCCAAGCCCCTGCAGGAAGTCATCACGCTCGGGCGGACGCTGAAGAAGCGCGCCGCCGACGTCCTGGCCTACTTCGACCGGCCCGGCACTTCCAACGGGCCAACCGAAGCGATCAACGGCCGCCTCGAACACCTCCGCGGCTCAGCACTGGGCTTTCGCAACCTCACCAACTACATCGCCAGATCCCTGCTAGAAACCGGGGGATTCAGACCCCGACTACACCCTCGATTGTGAAGAGCCAGAAAACTCCGCCCGCCGGATACGATTCCACTGCACCCGCAAACAGCGGACCGCAACCCAGACTTCATGCTGATTGCCCGGTCAAAATTGAAGAGCCGTCAACGCGGCGTCGGTGCGCAATCTGCCCGGCCGCAAGACCGACGTCTCAGACGCCGCCTGGCTGGCTGACCTGGGTGCCCACGGGCTGGTGAAGG
>NZ_JBYCKY010000596.1:0-12533 GCF_057473605.1 Mycobacterium sp. TH-M82
CTCGCTCGTCACCCCGGTCGACGCGGAGTTTCGGGTCGGCACCATGGGGCTGGGCTGGGATTCCGAGGCACAGACCGTGGTGGTCGAACTGCTGGCCCTCACCGACACCGAGTTCGACGCGTCGGTGGTGCTCGACGACACCGAGGAGGGCCCGGACGCGGTGCGGGTGTTCCTGACGCCGGAGTCGGCGCGACAGTTTGCCAGCCGCACCAGCCGGGTCATCTCGGCGGGCCGGCCGCCTTGCCCGCTCTGCGACGAGCCACTGGACCCGGCGGGGCACATCTGTGTCCGCACCAACGGCTACCGACGCGGCGCGCTGGGGGGCCCCGACGGTGAGGCCAGTGCGTCCGGGGCCTGACGATCGTGCGGTGTTGCGACGTGGGCAGCTCACCATCCTGGGCCGGATCCGCTCGGCCAGCAACGCCACCTTTCTGTGTGAGTCGACGCTGGACGGACATCGGGTGCACTGCGTTTACAAGCCGGTCTCCGGCGAGCAGCATCTGTGGGACTTTCCGGACGGGACACTTGCCGGCCGTGAACTCGGCGCCTACCTGATCTCGGTCCACCTGGGCTGGAACATTGTGCCTTACACCATTATTCGTGAGGGGCCAGCCGGCATCGGCATGTTGCAGCGGTGGATCGACCAGCCCGGTGACGATACGGACACCCCAACCCCGGCCGCGAAGGCGGGTGCTGCCTCCTTGGACCTGGTGGACCTGGTTCCGGCCGGCAGGCTGCCGGCCGGTTATCTGGGGGTGCTGCAGGCCCGCGACTACGCCGGTGAGCCGGTCGCACTGGTGCACGCCGACGATCCGAGGTTGCGGCGTATGGCGGTGCTCGACGTGTTGATCAACAACGCCGACCGTAAAGGCGGCCACATTTTGCGCGGAGTCGACGGCGGCGTCTACGGCGTCGACCACGGGTGCTGCCTGCACGCCGACGACAAGCTGCGCACCGTGCTGTGGGGCTGGGCCGGCCAGCCTGTCGACGCCGAGACCCTGGGAGCGGTGTCTGCGCTGGCCGGTGCGTTGACCGGCCCGCTGGCCGTGGCTTTGAAGCCGCACCTGACCGCCGGGGAGATCGCGGCGCTTCGCCGGCGCACCCGCGGGCTGCTTGATCACCCGGTGATGCCCAGTCCGCACGCGCAGCGCCCCATCCCCTGGCCGGCGTTCTGAACCGCCTGAAAAAGGGCACTTCCGGCATTAGCCCGTGGTGGGTAGCATCGCTGCCGTGCCGGAGGACGGTGTGAAACCACGGGTGGTGGCGCTGGAGAGGCAGATAACCGACTTCCGCCGGGTCACCGCCGCCAGCTTCAATGCCATGCGCGAGGACATGACTGACTTGCGTCAGGACACGGCCGACCTGAGGGAACACGTCGACAACGGGTTCATCGAGATGCGCGCTAAGTTCGATGCCGCGGCTGCCGGCCACCAGCAGATCGTCGGATTACTGGAACGCCTGATCGAAGACCAGGACTGAACGCGTGGCGGCAACCGATGCTGCGCTGGCCGCCGATCTGGCCGCCGACGCCGGCAAGCTCCTGCTGGCGGTGCGCGACGAGCTGGGGTTCGAGTACCCGCGCCGGCTCGGCGACACCGGTGACCGCCGCTCCAACGCGTTGATCCTCGACCGGTTGCGCGCGGATCGTCCCGGCGACGCGGTGCTGTCCGAGGAAACCCCGGACGATCTGGACCGGTTGCCCGCCGACCGGGTGTGGATCATCGACCCGCTGGACGGCACCCGGGAGTTCTCCACACCGGGACACGACGACTGGGCGGTGCACATCGCGCTCTGGCAGCGAGGTAACCCCGGTGGTGAGGGCGGCATCACCGACGCCGCGGTGGCGTTGCCGGGCCTTCATAACACCGTCTACCGCACCGACACGGTGACCGCCGGCGCGGCCCCGGCTGGTTCTGCGAACACCGTGCGGGTGGCGGTCAGCGCCACCCGCGCTCCGACGATCGTGCGCCGCATGCAACACATCATGGCGATCGAGGCGGTACCGCTCGGGTCGGCTGGTGCCAAGGCGATGGCCGTGGTGCGCGGCGACGTCGATGCCTATCTGCACGCCGGCGGCCAGTGGGAGTGGGATTCGGCAGCACCGGCAGGGGTGGTGCTCGCCGCCGGTATGCACGCATCCCGGCTGGACGGGTCGCCGCTGCGCTACAACCAGCCCGATCCGTATCTGCCCGACCTGCTGATGTGCCGGCCCGAGGTGGCGCCGCCGCTGCTCGCGGCGATTCGGCAGGCGGTGGGCTGATCGGCTGGTATCGCCGGGAGCCTTACAGTCGACGGTATGGACTCGTGGTCGGCGCCGCCCGTTCCCGCACTGCCCGGGCGGGGTCCGGCGCTGCGCCTGTACGACACCGCCGACCGGCAGGTCCGTCCGGTGTCACCGGGCCAAACCGCCAGCATGTACGTCTGCGGGGTCACCCCGTACGACGCCACCCATTTGGGCCATGCCGCCACCTATCTGGCGTTCGACCTGATCCACCGGATCTGGCTGGACTGCGGGCACCGGGTGAACTACGTGCAAAACGTCACCGACATCGACGACCCGTTGTTCGAGCGGGCGGACCGCGACGGCCTGGACTGGCGCGACCTCGCTGCAGACCAGGTTGTGCTGTTTCGCCAGGACATGACGGCGCTGCGGGTACTGCCTCCGCAGCACTACGTGGCGGCGACCGAGGCGCTTGAGGACGTCATCGAACTGGTCGAAAAGATGCTGGCCTCCGGGGCGGCCTACGTCATCGAGGGCGACCAGTCCGACCATCCCGACGTCTACTTCCGTACCGGCGCCACCGAGCAGTTCGGCTACGAGTCGGGCTTTGACCGCGACGTCATGCTGGAACTGTTCGCCGAGCGCGGCGGCGACCCGGACCGCGCCGGCAAAACCGACCGGCTCGACGCCGTGCTGTGGCGCGCCGCTCGGCCCGGTGAACCAAGCTGGCCGTCGCCGTTCGGGCCGGGCCGGCCCGGCTGGCACGTCGAATGCACGGCGATCGCGCTGAGCCGCATCGGCGCCGGCCTCGACATCCAGGGCGGCGGATCCGATCTGATCTTCCCGCATCACGAGTTCTCCGCGGCGCACGCCGAATCGGTAACCGGGGAAAGACGATTCGCCCGCCACTACGTGCATGCGGGGATGATCGGCTGGAACGGGCACAAGATGTCGAAGAGCCGCGGCAACCTGGTGCTGGTGTCGGCGCTGCGCACCGAGGGCGTCGAGCCGGCGGCGATCCGGCTGGGCCTGCTGGCCGGGCATTACCGCGCCGACCGGTGCTGGGACGCGCAGTCGGTTGATGACGCCAACGCTCGACTGCACCGGTGGCGTACGGCGGCCACCCTGCCCGCCGGCCCGGCCGCCGCCGACGTGATCGCCCGGGTGCGCCGCTACCTCTCCGACGACCTGGACACCCCCAAGGCGCTTGCCGCACTGGACGGCTGGGTCGCAGACGCGCTGGCCTACGGTGGCCACGACATCGCCGCTCCGACGGAGGTGGCCACCGCGGTGGACGCGCTGCTGGGTGTGGCGCTATAGGGTACACGCATGGCTGGCGTCAACTCACAAGTCGTATTCATCACCGGCGGCGCGCACGGAATCGGCGCGGAGGTGGCCCGTCGGCTGCACAGCAGGGGGGCGAAGCTGGTGCTGACCGACCTGGACGGGTCTGCGCTCAAACAGCTCTCCGCCGAGCTGGGCGAGGACCGGGTGCTGACTGTGGTCGCCGACGTGCGTGACCTGCCGGCGATGCAGTCGGCCGCCGAGCAGGCCGCAGCGTGCTTCGGCGGCATCGATGTGGTGGTGGCCAACGCCGGGATCGGCAGCTACGGGTCCGTGCTGGGGGTGGACCCCGAGGCGTTCAAACAGGTGATCGACGTCAACCTGCTGGGGGTGTTCCACACCGTGCGGGCCACGCTGCCGGCGGTCATCGAGCGCCGTGGCTACGTGTTGATCGTGTCGTCGCTGGCGGCTTTCGCCCCGTCGCCGGGGATGACGCCCTACACCGCGTCGAAGGCCGGTGTCGAGCAGTTCGCCAATGCGGTGCGGATGGAGGTCGCCTATCAGGGTGTGGCCGTCGGTTCGGCACACATGTCCTGGATCGACACCGCGCTGGTGCGGGACACCAAGGCGGACATGTCTGCTTTCTCCAGTCTGCTGGCCGCGCTGCCGTGGCCGTTGAACAAGACCACCTCGGTGGGTGCCTGTGCGCAGGCGTTCGTCGACGGCATCGAACGCCGCCGCACCCGCGTCTACTGTCCGCGCTGGGTGCGGGTGTTCCGCTGGCTCCGGCCGGTGATGTCCACCCGGGCCCTGGAGTCCAGAACGGAGAAGATCACCCCGCAGCTGCTTCCGCTGATGGACAGCGAAGTCGCGGCGCTCGGTCGCTCCACCAGCGCCTACACCCAGTCGATCGAACGGCGGTAGCCCGCTACCGCCCGAAACCGGGCCGCCGCCGGCGCAGATAGCGCTCGAACTCGGCGGCCAGCGCGTCGCCGTCGATTTTGCCCAGCACCTCGTGCAGGTCGACCTCGGCGTCGCCGCGCTGCTCCAATGAGGCGACGTAGTCGGTGATCTCGTCGTCTTCGCTGGCCATCTCGGTGACCGCCTGCTCCCACTGCTCGGCCTGCGCGGGCAGGTCGCCGAGTGGCACCTCGACATCGAGCACATCCTCGACGCGCCGCAGCAGTGCCACCGTCGCCTTCGGGTTGGGCGGCTGCGACACGTAGTGCGGCACCGCCGCCCAGAACGTCACCGCCGCGATCCCGGCCGCCACGCAGGCATCCTGGAAAACCCCGGTGATGCCGGTGGGGCCCTCGTAGCGGGTCTGGGTCAGGCCGAACCGTTGGGCGGACTCCGCCGAGTACGCCGTCCCGGACACCGGCACCGGTCGGGTGTGCGGTGTGTCAGCCAGCAGCGCCCCCAGGATCACCACGGTGTCCACGTTCAGCTTTTCGATGATCGCCAGCAGCTCAGCGCAGAAGGTGCGCCAGCGCATGTTCGGTTCCACTCCGTGCATCAGCACGACGTCGCGATCGCTGCCCGGTGGGCGGCAGTGCGCGATGCGCATCGACGGCCACACCAGCTCGCGGGTGACCCCGTCGACCTGACGGATCACCGGGCGGTTCACCTGGTAGTCGTAGTAGGCCTCGTCATCGATCTCGACGATCGTCCGGGCCTCCCAGACGGTGTTCAGGTGCCCCACCGTGTCGCTGGCCGCGTCGCCGGCGTCGTTCCACCCCTCGAACGCCACCACCACGATGGTGTGGTGCAACTCGGGCGGTGCAGTTGGTTCATCCGAGTCGTCCGGTGCGGTCACAAGGTCAGGGTAAGGCCTGGACCAGCCTGTGCGGCGCGGAGTGCGGCCCGACCGGTTCGATAGACCGGCTACGCTTGCTGGTCTGATGGAAACGCTGTGCGGCGTGCTCTGGGATATGGACGGCACCCTGGTCGATTCCGAGAAGCTGTGGGACGTCGCGATACACGCGCTGTGTGTGCGGCTGGGTGGCGCGCTCACCGCCGAGGTACGGGCGGCGACGGTCGGCGGCTGCGCGGATACCACCATGCGCATCGTCTACGACCACTTGGGCCTGCAACCCGATCCCGCGGCGATGGCGGCGTCGGCGCAGTGGTTACACGACTACACCGCAGAGCTGTTCGACGCCGGCCTGCCCTGGTGTGACGGCGCATTCGAGCTACTGGACTCGCTTGCCGGGCAAGGCATCCCGATGGCGTTGGTGACCAACACGCCACGGTCGTTGACCGAGCGGGCACTCGACAGCATCGGGCGGCACTACTTCACCGCCGTGGTCTGCGGCGACGAGGTGGCCCGGGGTAAACCGGCGCCGGACCCGTACGGGCGCGCGGCCGCACTGCTCGACATGAACCCGGGGAGCTGCCTTGCCGTAGAAGACTCATCCACCGGCGCCGCCGCGGCCGAAGCGGCGGGCTGTCAGGTTCTGGTGGTGCCCAATGCAGTGGCGGTGCCGGGAAGCCCGCGCCGGCACCGGGTAGCGTCGCTGGCCGGCCATCGCGTCGCCGACCTTTGCGACATCCATGCGCGGTTGGCCGGGATCGGCGAACGCACCGCGTGAACGGCGCCGGGCGCTTCCGGTGTGGTCGGTCTGGTCGCCGTGATCGTGGTGACCTTCCCGGCTCTGCGCGACGTGCTCGGCTCCGCTTTCGGTTGCTATACGGTGAGCGCGCTGCTGTGTTTCGTCTTCGTGTGGCGCTGGGTGCGCGAAACCACGGGCGCGCCGCGGGAGGCTCAGTGGTGAAACCGCCGTGACTTTGCTTCCCTGCGCGTGACACAATCGCTGCCCGTGAAGACCTTCGAGGACCTGTTCGCCGAATTGGGTGAGCGCGCCGCCACCCGACCGCCCGGCAGCGCCACCGTTGCCGCGTTGGATGCCGGCGTGCACGCGGTGGGCAAGAAGGTCCTCGAAGAAGCCGGCGAGGTATGGCTGGCCGCCGAACACGAGCCCGACGACTCCTTGGCCACCGAGATCGGCCAACTCCTCTACTGGACGCAGGTGCTGATGATCACGCGCGGGCTGACGCTGCACGACGTGTACCGGAAGCTCTGATCGGCGATGCTGCGTGTCGCGGTTCCCAACAAGGGGGCGCTGAGCGAACCGGCCGCCGAGATCCTGGCCGAAGCCGGTTACCGGCGCCGAGCCGATTCGAAGGATCTCACGGTCGTCGACCCGGTCAACAACGTCGAATTCTTCTTCTTGCGGCCCAAGGACATCGCCGTCTACGTCGGGTCAGGCGAGCTCGACCTCGGGATAACCGGACGAGACCTGGCCCGTGACTCCCAGGCACCGGTGGCCGAGCGGCTGGCGCTGGGTTTCGGATCGTCGAGCTTCCGGTATGCTGCGCCCGCCGGGCGTGACTGGACCGCAGCGGATCTGACCGGCATGCGGATCGCCACCGCGTACCCGAACCTCGTGCGAAGCGACTTGGCCGCCAAGGGTATCGAAGCGACCATCATCCGGCTGGACGGTGCGGTGGAGATCTCGATCCAGCTCGGGGTCGCCGACGCCATCGCCGACGTGGTCGGCTCCGGTCGCACCCTGACCACGCATGATCTGGTGGCCTTCGGCGAGCCGCTGTGTGATTCGGAGGCGGTGCTGATCGAAGGGGCCGAGCCGAACGACCACGGCGGCGCCAGGGTGGCGTCAGCGCGCGATCAACTGGTCGCCCGGGTGCAGGGCGTGGTGTTCGGCCAGCAGTACCTGATGCTGGACTACAACTGTCCGCGCTCGGTGCTCGATGACGCAGCCGCGGTCACCCCGGGCCTGGAGTCACCGACCATCTCACCGCTCGCCGACCAGAACTGGGTCGCGGTTCGCGCCCTGGTGCCGCGCCGGGACGTCAACGCCGTCATGGACGATCTGGTCGCCATCGGCGCGAAGGCCATCCTGGCGTCCGACATCAGGTTTTGCCGATTCTGATCGCCACCGGCGGCCCGTCGGCGTGCTAGCGTCCCAACGATGACGCATTCCCTCGTGCTGCTGCTCGCCCTGCTGATCGGTGTCGTCGCCGGGCTGCGGGCACTGGCCGCGCCGATGGCCGTCGCCTGGGCCGCGCTGCTGCAGTGGATCAACATGGACGGGACGTGGGTGTCGTGGCTGGGTCATCCGGTGACGGTCGCCGTCCTGACCATTGTGGCGGTCATCGAACTGGCCGCCGACCTGCGGCCCGGCGCACCCAGCCGCACCGCCACGGTGTCGTTCAGTGCCCGCATCATTCTCGGCGCGTTCGCGGGTGCGGTCCTCGGCACGGCGTGGGGTTACACCTGGAGCGCGCTCGGTGCGGGCATCATCGGAGCGGTGCTGGGCACCCTGGGCGGCTATGAGGCACGGAAGCGACTGGTGGCCGCCAACGACGACCATGATCTGCCGGTGGCGCTGCTCGAAGATGCCGTCGCGGTGCTGGGCGGGTTCGGCATTGCCGCACTGTCGGCCATTGTTTAGCAGTAGCAGCCGGTCACGCGGCCGGGTCGGCCGGCCAGCCGGGGTAAGGCGGCGGAGTGCCGCCGAACGCCGGGCAGTGCGCACGGTGGGCGCACCAGTCGCACAGCCGCGATGGCTTGGGCCGAAAATCACCTGACGCACCGGCGGATCGGATCGCCCGCCAGATCGCCATCAGCGTCTTTTCGAAACGCAGCAGCTCGGCACGGTCGGGGGAGTAGTCCAGCAGCTGACCGTCGGCCAGGTAGATCAACCGCAGCCGGGTCGGCAGCACACCGCGGGACCGCAGCAGCACCAGCGCGTAGAACTTCATCTGGAATAGGGCCCGGATCTCACCGGAAGCCTGCGCGGTGGGCGGCGCCTTGCCGGTCTTGTAGTCGACCACCCGCAGTTCTCCGCCTGCGCCGACGTCTATCCGGTCGACGAAGCCCCGCAGCAGGGTGCCGTCGGCCAGTTCCACCTCCACGCGCTGCTCGCAGCTCTCCGGGGAGAACCTGCGTGGATCCTCCAGCCGGTAATAGCCGGACAGCAGTGCTCGCGCTTCGGCCAGCAGTTGGTCCCGCTGCCCGGAATCCAGCTCGGCACCCAGGTCGGGTTCGCCGGCTATCAGCCCGTCCCAGACCGGGGCGACCAGATCCTGGGCGGTGTCCGGGCTTCGTTGCGGGGCCGGCAGCGCATAGAGCCGCTGCAGCGCCGCGTGCACCACCGAGCCGCGAAGTTGCGCGACCGACGGCTGCTCCGGCAGGCGGTCGATCGCCCGGAACCGGTACAGCAGCGGGCACTGCTTGAAATCCGTCGCCCGCGACGGCGACAAGGCCATGTGGGCGGACAACGACCGGGGTGTCCCCGGTGCTGTCGACGCGTCGCTCATACCGGCAGCCTACGAGCGGGGCCCGACAACCCCGCGCATGGTTCCCGGCGCGTCTGCTGGCAGGCTAGACGGCTGTGTCCGGGTCCGGCCCGTTCGCCGTGGGCGATCGCGTTCAACTCACCGATCCCAAAGGCCGGCATTACACGATGCTGCTCGCCGCCGGAGCGGAGTTTCACACCCATCGCGGTGCGATCGGCCACGACGCGGTGATCGGACTAGCGGAGGGCAGCGTGGTCACGTCCACTGGCGGCGAGGCGTTCCTGGTGCTGCGTCCGCTGCTGGTCGACTACGTGATGTCGATGCCGCGCGGAGCGCAGGTCATCTACCCTAAAGACGCCGCCCAGATCGTCCACGAGGGCGACGTCTTCCCCGGCGCCCGCGTGCTGGAGGCCGGCGCCGGCTCGGGTGCCCTGACCTGTTCGCTGTTGCGCGCTGTGGGACCGGACGGGCGAGTGATCTCCTACGAGGTGCGCGCCGACCACGCCGAGCACGCCCGCCGCAACGTGGAGACCTTCGTCGGCCGCCCGCCGGAGAATTGGCAGCTGATCGTCGGCGACATCGCGGACGCCGACCCGGGCGCCGGGCCGGTCGACCGGGTGGTGCTGGACATGCTGGCGCCGTGGGAGGTGCTCGACGCTGTGTCGAGGCTGCTGATCGCGGGCGGTGTGCTGGTGGTCTATGTCGCCACCACCACCCAGTTATCGCGGATCGTCGAGGCGCTGCGCGAGCAGCGGTGCTGGACCGAACCGCGGGCGTGGGAGACGCTGCAGCGCGGCTGGAACGTCGTCGGGCTCGCGGTGCGCCCGCAGCACACCATGCGCGGTCACACCGCGTTTCTGGTTTCGGCGCGCCGGCTCGCGCCCGGCACCGTCACCCCGGCGCCACGGCGGCGTAAACGCCAGGTTTAACCTTCCGCGGCGAGCATGCAAAAAATCGCACATCCGGTGCTCCGAACATGCGATTTTGTGCATGTTCGGCGGACGGTCGCTAGTCGTCGCTGCGCTGCAACCCGCGGCGCACCGACAGCAGCTCGACCTCCGGATGCGCGGCGACCAGGCGTTCCACCGCATCCAGCACCTCCACGGCGTGGCCGCGGTCACCCGATACCACCGCCGCACCGATGCCTGCCCGCCGGTGCAGGCCGTGCGAACCGGTTTCGGCGGCCGACACGTTGAACTTGCGTTGCAACTCGGCGACTACCGGGCGCACCACCGACCGT
This sequence comes from Mycobacterium sp. TH-M82, assembly GCF_057473605.1. Classification (NCBI taxonomy): domain Bacteria; kingdom Bacillati; phylum Actinomycetota; class Actinomycetes; order Mycobacteriales; family Mycobacteriaceae; genus Mycobacterium; species Mycobacterium sp. TH-M82. The sequence goes on from NZ_JBYCKY010000596.1 coordinate 10,068, forward strand.
TTCTGCTTGAGGGACCGCACGTCACCGAGCAGCAGATCGAATTCCAGCCAGCCGATCCACATCCCGGCGGGTTATCCGATCGGCGCGTTACCCGGCGGGACCGGGGTTCTCGAATTGCCGAAGGCGAGCAGCAGCGCCGCGGTCTTCTGGGACAACTGCCAGCCGCCGCCGTGCGGTTTGAACTCCATCGGGAAGGAGAACCCGGCGGTACCGGGGTTGGCGGTGGTGACGTTGACGGTGGCCACCGTGGTGCCCGGCTCGCGGTCTGACCAGGCGACGTGGGTCGCGTCGAAGGTCAGCGGACTATACCCGTCGTCTCGCAGTGCAGTCACGAACCTGTCCAAGGCCTCGGCCGCGCCGGGTTTGGTTGCCTCGATGAGGCCCAGCTTGTCGCCACCGGGCACCGCCGGGTCGACAAGCCGGTACAGCACGTCGGTGAGCGCCGCCGGGGTCGGCAGCGCCGCCGACTCCATCGTCGCGGTTACCACTGACGGCGTCAGTGACGGCACGGTCGGTGCCGCCGGCGACGAGCTCGGTTCGCCGTGCGAACAGCCGGACAGCCCGAGCGCCGCCACAACAGTGGCGGCGCCCAGGACAGCGGCGCGATGTCGGTACATCCGGTCCTGGTCGGTCCTAGTCGGTTCCGGTCAGCTCGCTGAAGGCGTCGTCAGCGGCCCGGCGGCAACGCAGGCCACACTCGCCGCCACACGCGTGGCTAGGGATTTCACGGTCACAGAGGTCATTTCGAGGTCATTTCGAGGTCATTTCGAAGTCCTTTCGACCCATCGATTTCCGGACAAGATTAACAGCGGTGCCCGGTGTGTCGGATTTCCAGTCCGCACATGATCGCGCGCCGGCCGGTAGCGTTGGGGTATTCAGAGACATTCGTAGCGCCAACTTCCGGGTCGGGAAAGGAGCGCAGCATGGGCACCATGGGAGAGTCGGAGCGTCCTGAGGCCTTCGGCGGCTCGCCTTCGGACGATGACGTCGCGGAGCTGGAAGAGCTGCGCCGGGAGGCTGCGGTGCTGCGTGAGCAGCTGGAGAATCCGGCCGAACCGCAGAATCCGGCCCGTACCACCCACGATGTGCGCCAGCTCGAAGCGCGTATCGACTCGCTCGCCGCCCGCAACTCGAAGCTGATGGAAACCCTCAAGGACGCCCGGCAACAGCTGTTGGCGCTGCGTGAGGAGGTGGACCGGCTGGGACAGCCGCCCAGCGGTTACGGGGTGCTGCTGTCCACCCACGACGACGACACCGTCGATGTCTTCACCTCCGGGCGCAAGATGCGGCTGACCTGTTCCCCGAACATCGACGTGGAGTCTCTGAAGAAGGGTCAGACGGTGCGGCTCAACGAGGCGCTGACCGTGGTCGAGGCCGGCACCTTCGAGTCGGTCGGGGAGATCTCCACCCTGCGGGAGACCCTGGCCGACGGCCACCGTGCGCTGGTGGTGGGCCACGCTGACGAAGAACGCATCGTCTGGTTGGCGGAACCGCTGGTCGCCGAGGATCTGCCTGACCGTGACCCGGACGTTCTCGCCGATGACTGGCGGCCCCGCAAGCTTCGGCCCGGCGACTCGCTGCTGGTGGACACCAAGGCGGGCTACGCCTTCGAACGCATCCCCAAAGCCGAGGTCGAGGACTTGGTGCTGGAAGAGGTGCCCGACGTCAGCTACAACGACATCGGCGGGCTGAGGCGGCAGATCGAGCAGATCCGTGACGCCGTGGAGCTGCCGTTCCTGCACGGCGAGCTTTACCGCGAATACATGCTGCGCCCACCCAAGGGGGTGCTGCTCTACGGCCCCCCGGGCTGCGGGAAGACCCTGATCGCCAAGGCGGTGGCCAACTCGCTGGCCAAGAAGATGGCCGAGGTTCGCGGCGACAACGCCAAGGAGGCCAAGTCGTACTTCCTCAACATCAAAGGCCCCGAGCTGCTGAACAAGTTCGTCGGCGAAACCGAACGGCACATCCGGCTGATCTTCCAGCGTGCCCGCGAAAAGGCTTCCGAGGGCACCCCGGTCATCGTGTTCTTCGACGAGATGGACTCCATCTTCCGCACCCGCGGCACCGGCGTGTCCTCGGATGTGGAAACCACGGTCGTCCCGCAGCTGCTCAGCGAGATCGACGGGGTGGAGGGACTGGAGAACGTCATCGTGATCGGCGCGTCCAACCGCGAGGACATGATCGATCCGGCGATCTTGCGGCCCGGTCGCCTGGACGTCAAGATCAAGATCGAGCGTCCGGACGCCGAAGCCGCGCAGGACATCTTCTCCAAGTACCTCACCGAGGAGCTGCCGGTGCACGCCGACGATCTGGCCGAATTCGGCGGCGATCGCGCGCAGTGCATCAAGGCGATGATCGAGAAGGTTGTCGACCGGATGTACTCCGAAATCGACGACAACCGATTCCTGGAGGTCACCTATGCCAACGGTGACAAGGAAGTTATGTACTTCAAGGACTTCAACTCCG
>NZ_JBYCKY010000597.1:0-4272 GCF_057473605.1 Mycobacterium sp. TH-M82
TCCCCTGCGGCATGCCGGGCTGCATCGCCACCTTGACGAACTCCACCCCCTGATCGCCGGAGCGGCCGAACACGTCCTTGACCACCTCGTAGGCGCCTGCACTGACCCCGCCGCTGGTGATGATCACGTCGGCCCCCCCTTCCCGGGCACCGTAGCGGTCGAGCACCGCGGCGAACTGCGCGACGTCGTCGCCGACGGTGGCTGCGGCCACCACGGTGGCGCCCGCCTGGCGCACGGCGGCGGCCAGCATCACCCCGTTGGACTCATAGATCTGCCCCGGTGCCAGCGGGGTGCCCGGTGTCACCAACTCCGAGCCGGTGGACACCACCAGCACGCGTTGGCGGGGCCGCACCGTCAACCGGGTCAGCCCCAGCGCGGCCGCCAGGCCGACCACCGCCGGGCTGACGATCTGCCCGGCCCGCGCCACCGTGACGCCGGCGGCGACGTCGCCGCCGCTGCGGCGGATGTGGCTGCCTTCGGCGGCGGCGCCGCAGATCGCCACGGTGCCGGTGCCGCCGCCGCCCGTGGTGGCCTCGACCGGCACCACCGCGGTCGCCCCTGCCGGTATCGGCGCTCCGGTCATGATCCGGTGCGCGGTTCCCGGTGCCAGCGTGGGGATGTCGGTGCGCCCGGCCGGAATGTCCTCGGCCACGGGCAGCTTCACCGGCCGCTCCGGTGTGGCGGCGGCGACGTCGCCGGCCTGCACCGCGTAGCCGTCCATTGCGGAGTTGTCGAAGACCGGAAGCGAGATCGGCGCGGTCACGTCTTCGGCCAGCACCAGGCCCTCGGCCTGCTCCAGCGACAGCGCGGCGGGCGGTCGGGGGGTGATCAGGCCGGCGACGGCACGCCGGTGTTCTTCGACGGAGCGCATGCCGCCATTATCGGCGGCGATCGCTAGCGCGGCGGAGCCGGGCGCAGTCCCCGTTAGCGGGTGGTGCCCCCAGGTCGCCGCCATCAGGCCCGGGCTATACCGGAAAGCTGACTCCGGTCAGCTCTTCGGAGACCGCCCACAACCGGCGCTGCAGCGCCGGGTCGTGGGACTGCTTGCTGGACCGCACCAGCTTCGGGTGGCCGCGCTGCTCACCGAGGCCGTCGGGGCCGTAGTATTGGCCGCCCCGCACGGTCGGATCGGTGGCGGCCCGCAGGGTGGGCAGCGCACCCATCTCGGCGCTCTGGAACATCAGCGGTGCAATCAGCCGCTCGGCGGGACGCAGAATCACCGGCAGGTTGCGGGTCAGCTCGGTGTTGGAGCCGCCGGGGTGCGCGGCCACGGCGATCGTCGGCCTGCTCGTGGCCGCCAGGCGGCGCTGCAACTCGTAGGTGAACAGCAGGTTGGCCAGCTTGGACTGGCCGTAGGCGGCGACCCGGTTGTAGCCGCGTTCCCACTGCAGGTCGTCGAAGTGGATGGCCGCCATGACGCGGTGCCCGATGCTGCTGACGGTCACCACCCGGGAACCGTCGACGGTCAGCAGGTGGTCGAGCAGCAGCCCGGTCAGTGCGAAGTGGCCGAGGTGGTTGGTGCCGAACTGCAGCTCGAACCCGTCGGCGGTGACCTGCTTGGGCGTCCACATCACGCCGGCGTTGTTGACCAGCAGGTCGATGCGCGGATGGGCCGAGCGCAGCGCGTCGGCGGCGGCGCGCACCGAGTCCAGCGAGCCCAGGTCCAGCTGCTGCACGGCGACATCGGCGCCGGGACTGGCCCCCAGGATGCGCGCGGCGGCGGCGTTGCCCTTGTCGAGGTTGCGCACTGCCAGCACCACATGGGCGCCGCGGTCGGCGAGCGCCGCGGCCGTGTGATACCCGAGCCCGGTGTTGGAGCCGGTGACGACGACGACGCGTCCGGTCTGGTCCGGTATGTCGGCCACGGTCCATCTGCCATGGGGGTCCATGCCGGAAAACGATACTCATCCGACGGCTGCTGCTGCCATCCTTCAATGCATGTCTGATGCGACCGTGCCGGTGACTGTGGCCCTGGCCGACCCCGCCCATCCGCCCAGCACCAAGGCCCCGCTGGTGTGGGCGCTGGGCGGGGCGATCCCCTGGCTGGGTCTGGCGGTGGCGCAGGTGGTCTGGTTCGAGATCGCTCCACGGCCGCTGTGGCTGCACGCGTTGGCCGCCGCCGTCACCGCGCTGGGTGTGCCGGTCAGCGTCGTGGTGGCCCCGCTATGGCGGTACCGGGTGCACCGCTGGGACATCAGCGACCAGGCGGTCTACACCCGCACCGGCTGGCTGGTCCAGGAACGCCGCATCGCACCGATCTCGCGGGTACAGACCGTCGACACCTACCGCGGCCCGCTGGACCGAATGCTCGGGCTGGCCAACGTCACTGTCACCACGGCGTCGTCGGCGGGCGCTGTGCACATCGTCGCGCTGGACGCGCACGTGGCCGACCGGGTCGTCGCGCAGTTGACCGACGCCGCGTCGCTGGGCGTTGGGGACGCGACGTGAGACGCGCCGGCGACGATGCGGAGCGAAGCGATGCGCAGGAGCGGCGCTATGTGACAGCGTCGCCGGCTTGGCAGCGGTTGAGTCCACGCATGCTGCTGGTGCATCCGGTGCATGAGGCGCTGCGTGAGCTGCCGCTGCTGATCGCGGCAGCGGTGTTCGGTTCCACCACCGGAAATCAGTTGTGGACCGTGGCGGTGTTATGGGTGATCGCCGCGGTCGGGGTGGCACGCTGGTTCACCACCGCCTACCGCATCGAAGCCGATTCCGAATCGGGCCAGCTGCAGCTACGGTCCGGGCTGCTGCGCCGCAAGGTGTTGTCGGTGCCCCGCAGTCGGATCCGGTCGGTGCAGACCGACGCCCGGCTGCTGCACCGGCTGCTCGGGCTGACGGTGCTGCGGGTGAGCACCGGTCAGCAAGCCACTGGCGACCAGGTATTCGAGTTGGACGCTCTCGAGAGTGGCGACGTGCCACGGCTGCGTGCGATTCTGCTGGCCGCGCAGGCTTCGCAGCCATCCGCGGCGCTGGCGGGCCCCGAGGTCGGCTCCGCGGTGACGCTGGCGCGGTGGCGGCCGTCGTGGCTGCGTTACAGCCCGCTGAGTATGTCGGGCCTGGTGATGATCGGCGCCGCCGTCTGGGTGGTCTTCCAAAGCGGAGTCTGGGATGCGGTGCGGGCTTCGCCAGCAGGCCGCTCCGCCCTGGACGCCGCCGCGCGGCTCGGCATGCCGGCCGCCGTGGCGGTCGTGCTTGCGGCGTCGATGCTGTTGGCGGTGCTGCGTTCACTGCTCACCTACGGAAACCTGGTGCTGACAAGACATTCCGGTGCGGCCGGGGACGTGTTGGCGCTGCGCTACGGCTTGCTGCGGGTTCGCCAGCGCAGCTACGACATGCGCCGGTTGCGCGGCGGGACGCTGCGGCGGCCGCTGCTGGTGCGCCTGTTCGGTGGTGCCCGGCTGGACGCGGTGATGACCGGGGTCCACGGCGTCGGTGAGTCCTCGATCCTGCTGCCGCCCTGCCCGGCCGCGACCGCCGAGTCCGTGCTGGTCGGCCTGGTCGGCGACGCCGGCGTAGTCGGCGGGCCGCTGCGCGGTCACCGTCGGGCGGCGGCCCGCCGGCGCTGGACCCGGGCGATGGCACTGCCGGTAGTAGCCGGTGTCGGGTTGGCCGTGGCGGCTGTGACGGTCGGTGTCCCGGTCTGGTGGTGGCCGGCGTGGGCGGTGCTGACGCTGTGCTGCGGATTGCTGGCTGCCGACCGGGTGCGTGCGCTCGGGCATCGCGTCGACCGGGGCTGGCTGGTGGCCCGCACCGGCAGCCTTCAGCGGCGCCGCGACTGCATCGCCACGGCCGGCATCGTCGGCTGGACCGTGCGCCAGAGCTGGTTTCAGCGCCGCGCCGGGGTGGCCACGCTGGTGGCGGCCACCGCTGCCGGGGTGAAGGCCTACCGGGTGATCGACGTGCCGCAAGAGTGGGCGTGGTCGGTGGCGGCGCGGGCGTCGCCGTGGGTGGCCGACAGCAGGTGGGCGACGGGCGGCGTGGTCGATGGCCGGGCTCGCCGAGTGTGAAACCGCTACGAGAAAACGTGCGGGCCACGCCGGTGCCGGCCTACCTGATGTCGTATTGCCGGCCGCACATCAGCACCCGGTGACCTTGCACTCGGCATGGGCGAGTGCTAAGAATGACCTTGGCACTCACGACCAGTGAGTGCTAGGTCGGGACGGTGAGATCGAGGCCAACGACACCTTCGGTCGTCCGTCGCGGGCGCTGCACCCGGCCACAGACGTGTCATCCGCAACCGGAGGAATCACTTCGCAATGGCAAAGCAAATTG
>NZ_JBYCKY010000598.1:0-1337 GCF_057473605.1 Mycobacterium sp. TH-M82
GGTTGGCATCGGGCACCCGCACGTCGGTGAGGAACACCTCGTTGAACTCGGCCTCACCGGTGATCTGGCGCAGCGGCCGGACGTCAACACCCGGCACGGTCATGTCACAAAGGAAATACGTCAGGCCCCGGTGTTTGGGTACCGATGGGTCGGTGCGCGCGACCAGCAGCGCCATCTGCGCATGCTGCGCACTCGATGTCCACACCTTCTGCCCGTTGACGATCCAGTCTGCGTTTTCTCCCGAGCCGTCGCGGACCGCGCGGGTAGCCAAGCCGGCCAGATCCGAACCGGCGCCGGGCTCGCTGAACAACTGGCAATAGATGTGGTCGCCGATGAACAACGGGCGCAAGAACTTACGTTTCTGCTCCTCGGTGCCGAACGCCGCGATAGTCGGCGCCGCCATCCCCAACCCGATGCCGTTGCGCCCGGTGTCGACCGGCGGCGCGCCCGCCACGGCCAGCTCAGCCTCCACGAAACCCTGAAAGGTTCGCGGCAGGCCCAGACCGCCGCAACCGTGCGGGAAATGCACCCAAGCCAGCCCGGCGTCGAAGCGAGCCCCGAGGAAGTCCCGCCGGCTCGTGGTCACCGGGTCATGCACCCCGATCAGTTCCCGGACCCGGGTGCTCAGGTCCGCTGTGATCTGTTGCTCGTCATCGCTCACTAGCGCCACTCCTCCTCATCGCTGGTGCGGCTCATGGTGCCGCTCCTCTTCATCGCTTCGCTCTGCATCGTCGCCGGCACGGCTCATCGCTACCTCCCGTCGGGTCAGATGCCGGCTTGCTCAGCCACGTCGCGGGCCTTGGCCACCAGCGCGTCGATCAACGCCACGACCGGCGTACCGCCGGCAGCCTTGTTGGCCGGGGTGTCCATCGCGCGGCGCATCACGCCCTCGGCGATGATGGCGACCTTCCACAGCCCCAGCGCATGCCAGTAGGCCAGCGTCGCCGCATCGCGTCCGGTCTGCTCCAGGTACAACCGGGCCAGCTCTGCACGGTCCGGGAAGCCGTCCAAAGTGGCGGCGTCGAATTCACCGGCGATGTTCTGCTCCCCGGGCTGCGGCCAGTACCCCAGCAGGCTGCCCATGTCGGCGAGCGGATCGCCGAGGGTGGACAGCTCCCAGTCCAGCACGGCGACCACGTCCCCCGTGGTGCGCGAGATGATCACGTTACGCAGATGAAAGTCACCGTGCACCAACGTCAGTTCGTGTTGCTCCGGCGCCGCGGCGACCAACCGCCGGGTAAGGTCGTCGAGGGCGGGCAGCTCCCGGGTCTTGGACTGCTCCCACTGCCCGGCCCAGCGTTTGAGCTGGCGCGGCGCATACGGCTTGTGGCTGGCCA
>NZ_JBYCKY010000599.1:0-2186 GCF_057473605.1 Mycobacterium sp. TH-M82
TTCTGACCAAGGGCCGGGGACTCGGCATCGTGGTGGTCGCCTTCATGCAGGACCCGCGCAAAGAGATCCTCCCGATGCGCGGCCTGTTCACCCAGACCATCGCGCTCCGACTCCGTTCCCGCGACGAGGTCGCCATGGTGCTCGGTGATGGACTCGCCGACGTCGCGCCCGCCCACCGCATCAGCCCGAACGATCCGGGAACCGGCTACGTCATCGACGAGGACGGGCAGGTAACCAAGGTGCGATCCGACTTCTGGACCGACGACCAAATCAGCACTACCGCAAAGAAATACGGTCGGACGCGCACGACCGAGGAAGGACAGCGCCATGAGTGACGACTGGCCTATCTTCCAGCCACCCGACCAGGATCAGTTGGCGCGCCGCGCTGATGATCTTCGGCGCCGCGCCGCGCTCGTCCGCCGATACGGCTGGGACCAGTACCGGAGTCGCTGGTCCACGGGCGAAGTTCTCGGAGTCGCGTTGGTCCTGGACGATCAGGCCGAACTGTGGCGCCGCTTCGCAACACCGGAGTCCGCTCTTGCCACCTGGGCATTCACCCTGTGGGGAATCGCAGGTGGTGAAGCCGACACCGCCGCCGGTCTGCCGGCCACCCGCGCATGGTTCGACCGTCTCCGCGATCAAGTCATCGGGCCGCAGGCGCCGAGGTGATGGAGATGGTCACTCACGGCATCCGGGAGGCGCTCGTCACCGCTGGCGGCTTTCCAGAGCTGCTCACCGTTGACCAAGTGGCAGCGCTCCTGGGGGTCTCCGCCGCGACGCTCAACCGCTGGGCCGCGCTCCGCGAAACCACCGGTGAGCAGATCGGGCCGCCCTGCTACACCCTGTCAGAACGTGTACGTCGTTGGGACTGCGCTGAAGTCCGGTCCTGGCTGAAGCAGGTGCGGCGGTAATGGCCGGCAACACCCCGCGCGGCATCCGAAAGCGCCTCAACGCCGCCGGGGAGCCCCGCTACCAAGTCCGCTACCTGATCCGCGATCCCGACGCGCCATCCGGCTGGGTGGAAACGTCAGCGACGTTCCCGACGCTGCGCGAGGCGAAGGCGTTCAAATCCGAACGCGACAACGAGGCCGCGCTTGGCGCACGCCGCTTCGACCCGCGCCTGGGCCGCACACCACTGAACCGGACCTGGACGCAGTTCTCCGAGTCCAAGAAGCCGGCGGTATCGCCAAAGGCCTGGAGCGGCTACACCCAGCACTGGGAACTGCGTATCGCGCCGCGGTTCGGTCACGTGCCCGTCGACGAGATCACCCGCGCCGAGATCCAGTCGTTCGTTGACGGACTCACGGTCGGGCCGTGGGCGAAGGTGTCCACCCTGCGGCTCCTGCGGTCGATCCTCGATGTCGCCCACCAGGATGGCCGGATCCACCGAAATCCCGCCCTCGGTGTCTCAGCGGGCCGGATTCCCGAGCGGGAGCGTCACCGCTACCTGACCGCCCAGGAAGTCCAGTGCCTTGCCGTCGCGTGCGGAGATCAAGGCGACGTCGTCACCATCCTTGCCTACACCGGCCTGCGCTGGTCCGAACTCGTCGGCCTGCGCGTTAAGGACATCGACCTTGACGCTCGTCGTCTCTACGTCCGACGCGCCGCACCCGAAGTCGAAGGCCGCATCGTCATCGGACCGCCGAAAACCCGCGCTGGCATCCGCACCATCCCGCTGCCGCAGGTCGTCGTCGACATCCTCAAACGGCGCCTCAACAAACGTGAGCCCGACGAACCCGCCGTCACCTCACCCAACGGAGCGATGCTGCGCTCCAACAACTGGCGTCGCCACACGCACTGGAACAAGGCCCTCACGAAGACCGATCTGGCTCCACTGACCATTCATGATCTACGACACACCTATGCGAGCCTGGCCAGAAAATCCGGGGCAGACCTGAGATACGTACAGAAGACCATGGGCCATTCGACACCGACGGTCACCGCGAACATCTACAGCGACCTCTACTCCGACGAGCTGGATCAGGTGGCAACCAATCTCGATCAGCTTCACGCGACGGAGATTCACCCACCGAAGACCGGACAAGAACCGGACAAAGAAAACTGACAACCGAGTGCAAGATCCGTGTCTATGCAGGTAAAGAATGGTGGCCAGGGCCGGGATCGAACCGGCGACCTTCCGCTTTTCAGGCGGACGCTCGTACCGACTGAGCTACCTGGCCGGAAGG
>NZ_JBYCKY010000600.1:0-4418 GCF_057473605.1 Mycobacterium sp. TH-M82
CTGTCCCACGACGAGGGTGTCAACCTGGCCGGCATCAAGCGCATCATCGAGTTGACCAACCAGGTCGAGGCGCTGCAGGCACGCCTGGCAGAAATGGTCGCCGAGGTGGAGCTGTTGCGCGCCAACCAGCGCCGCGACGTCGCGGTCATGCCGAAAAGCACCGCCGTGGTGGTCTGGCACCCCCGCCGCTAGCTGTTTTCCGGCGCGAGCATGCGCAAAGTCGCACAAAATATGCCGCGGGAACTCAACTTTGCGCATGCTCGCGCCCTTAGGCGACCCGGATGGAGAACTGCGCCACGCCGGGCTCACCCTCGCGGGCCACCCGGTAGCCCCCGCGGCGCAGCGCGTCGGTCGGTGCGGCCATCGGTTCGAAGCAGATCACATCGTCGTCTCCTGGAGCGTAGACCTGGGCAGCCGGAAAGCCTTCGTCGAAGTGCACCTCGATGCGCCGATCTCCGCCGGAGACCGCGAAGACCGCACCGGGCGGCACTTCGTCGTAGCCGTCGTCGAGGAACTTCTCACCCAGCAACTCGGTGGCCTGGGGATGGGCGTCCATCTCCCCCGTCGGGATTCCCCATGCGTTGACCGGGCGGAACCGCATCGCCGGTGTCTCGATCTGCCACTGGGTGCGGGGCACGCCGGGAAGCTGAAAATACGGGTGGTATCCGAAGCACAACGGTACCCGCGCGCCGGTGGTGGCGGTCACGGTGGTCTGCACCGTCAGCCTGCGGTCGGCCAGGGTGATGTCCAACGCCAGCAGATGCGGGAACGGGAAGGAAGCCAGCAGCCCGGGCCGAGCGCCGTAGTCCAGCTCAGCGGTGAGTTGCGATTCCAGCTGGGTGGTCACCTGCCAGCCGGGGTATCCGGCCAGTGTGCCGTGGATCGGTACGCCGTGCTCATCGGTTCGGACGCCGCCGGTGCCGGGGGTGAGCGTCACAATGGCTCCGTCAACCCCGTACCCATTGCTGCTCAACCTGTTCGCCCACGGGTACAGGATCGGGATGCCCAGCGTCTTGTGTTTTTTGACGTAGGTTTCCAGACCGCGACGCTGGCCGAGCAATTCCACCCCGTCGTCGGCCAGCGATGTGGCGACCATGCCGGCGTTCGGAACGAACGTCGCCGTCAGTGGCGACGACGGATCGCGCAGGGTGATGAGTTCAAACTCGGTCCTCGATCCGGTCATGGCCCGATTCTGCCACAGGCCCCTCAAGATAATGGGTCATGTTGAATTCGTTGTGGTGGCGCGCCTTTGGCAGCCAATGCGGCCGCGGTGGCCCGCACCATCTCCGGCCCGCCGCAGATCAGGATCTGCCGGTCGCTCCAGCCTCCGTACCGGGTGACCACCTCGGGCAGCCGCCCGGTTTGACGTATGTGCAGGCCTCGCGGTGGACTCACGTCGGGATAGCCGCAGGACCACGGTGGATCGCCGGTGTATTCCGAGACGGGGGTGACCGATAACCACGGATTGTGCGTTGCGATCTGCCACAGGGTGGGAAGGTCATAGAGTTCGCACGGGTATCGACCGCCGAAAAACAGGTGTACCCGCGGGTTCACTGCCCACCGGGTGAGATCCATGATGATGGCGCGCAGCGGCGCCAGGCCGGTGCTGCCCGCCACCATCAGCACATCGCCGCCGTCCCGGTCGACGTGCATAGCGCCGTGTGGGGCGGACAACCGCCAGCGGTCGCCGGGTTCGGTCTCGTTGACGACCGCGGTGCTGACCATGCCGCCGGAGACAGCGCGCACATGGAATTCGATACCCCCGTTGTCATCCGGCGGAGTGGCCGGTGTCAGGTAACGCCATCGCCGGGGACACTGCGGTGTTTCGACCTGGACGTATTGACCCGGGTAGTAGTGCAGCGGGCGGCTCAGTTGCAACCGGATGACGGCAAGGTCCCGGGATGCCCGCCGGTACTCGATCACCGTGGCGTCCCAGAAGGCCGGCCCTCCTTCGGCGTCGGCGGCTCCGCTCATCACTCCGGTGATCAGGTTGAGCGACTGGTGAGCGGCGTCGTCGACGGCATCCGTCCACGCACTGGCGAGTTCGTCCCGCAGCGTGGCGTAAAGCACTTGTCTTAGCGTGTGGTAATGGTGTTGTGCCACACCGTATTTGCGGTGATCGCGGCCGAGCTGGGCCAGAAATGCCACCGGTTCCTGTGCGCGCTGCGCGATCAGTTCGCTGTAAACCCAGCTCAGCGCCTCGGCGAAGGCGGCGCGTTGAGTGGCCAGATCGGCCGGGAACAAGTCCCGCACCGCGGGGTCGGCGCCGAACCATCGGCTGAAGACGCGACCGGTGAGATTGCCGTCCGGTGCCGCGAAAGCCTTGTGCAGCACCCACAGCGCATCTCGGTCGTCGAGCCCCACGACCGACGATCTTATGCCCGGTTGGGCATCCCGGCGATCACGACGAGCAGCGTCTTGGCGACCGCCCAGCCGGTGAGCGCAGCAGCATGACGTTGGCACCCTGGCATCCTGCGGCAGCAACTGGCCGAGCATGTCACGAGTACCTTGGACACGTGGCGTTTGAGTGCGTCGAGGTCACCCGCAGCGATGACTTCACCACGATCACAATGAACCGACCTCGCCAGTGCAATACGCTCTCGCTTCAGCACATGGGTGAACTTCTCGCCGCGTTTCGCGAGGTGGGGGAGAGTGATGCGCTGGGGGTGGTGTTGGCCGGCAACGGTCCGGTGTTCAGTGCCGGGCACGACTTCGCGGACGTGGCGGGCAAGGACCACGCGGCGGTGCGGCAGCTGCTGGTCACCTGCACGGAGCTGATGACCACCATGCAGCAGATCCCGCAGCCGGTGGTGGCCCGCGTGCACGGCCTGGCCACCGCGGCGGGCTGCCAGCTGGTGGCCACCGCCGACCTGGCGGTCGCCGCCGACACCGCGGGCTTTGCCGCTCCGGGCGGCAAGGGCGGCTGGTTCTGCCACACCCCGATGGTCGCCATCGCCCGCAACATCGGACGCAAACGCTCGGCCGAGCTGGCGCTGTCCGGCGACGTGATCGACGCGGCCACCGCGCGGGACTGGGGCCTGGTCAATCAGGTGGTGCCGGTCGAGCAGCTGGATAGCGCCGTAGCGGATCTGCTCAAGCGGGTCACCCGCGGCAGCTCCCAGAGCAAAGGCCTGGGCAAGCAGGCGCTGTACACCCAGATCGACCTCGACCAGGCGAAGGCCTACGACTACGCGATCGAGGTGATGGCGGCGGCCAGCCAGCTGGCCGATGCGCAAGAGGGTATGAGCGCATTTCTGGAGAAACGCGAGCCGAAGTGGCGGCGGGGCCGGTGAGCCCGCCCGGCTACAGTGCGTGAATTCCGTTGTAGGACACCATTAATCCGATCAGGATCAAGATGACCGCGAGTAAGGCAGCGTGCTGGTCCTCCATCCAGTCTTTGAGCCGGGCCAGCGCATCGTCGAGGTGATCGCCGGCAGCGGTGTAGGCCAGTATCGGGATCGCCACCGAGGACGCGGCGACAGCGACGAAGAATACCGCGGATATCCAGGCACGGGTAATACCCAGACCGGCGCTGCCGATCGCCAAACCCGCAGCGGCGCAGATCAACAGCACCTCGGGTCGTAGTACTGCCAGTACGGCTCCCGTTACTCCCGCCCGCGTGGGACTGAGGGAAGTGAGTGAACGCATCCAGCCCGGCAGATCGCTTCGGCTGTGCCGGGCAAGCCACCGGAAAATACCGAACGCGATGAGACCGGCGCCCACGACGATCCGCAGCCATGATGCCCACTCCGGCGGCGACCTGTGCAGCCCGCCGAGCAGACCGGAGACCGCGACGAAGATGGCGGTCAGCGCGGCCAGGCTCGCCAGCCAGCCGGCGAGGAACGCCAGGCTGGTCGGCCGCGGTCGCGGGGTGTGCAACACCAGCACTGCCGGGATGATCGTCAGCGGCGAGAGGGCGATCACCAGTGCGAGGGAAGTCAGTCCGGTCAGCGCCGAACTCCAACTGCCTGCCACGCGAGCACGGTAGCCGACAGTTGATACGTAGGGGTAATCCTACGTATAGTTGCCATCATGCCGCTGCGTGCCAAGGCCAGCCACGCCGACGTCGTGTTCGCGGCGCTGGCCAATCCGACGCGCCGCGACATCCTTGACATGCTGCTGAGCGGTGAGCGCACCGTACTTGCGCTCGCCGAGAACTTCGACATGGCACGGCCCAGCGTTTCCGAGCACCTCAAGGTGCTGCGGGACTGCGGACTCGTAGCCGAGGATAAACATGGCAGATTCCGCCACTATCGGGTCAATCCCGAACCACTGCAGGAGATCTCGGCGTGGTTGCATCCCTACGAATGGTTCTGGCGCGATCGGTTGACCGCGCTGGGTGACGTGCTCGACGAGATGGAGGATTGATGACTACTGCTGGCCGCCAAGTAATCGAGGTCGAGCAGTTCTATCCGCAC
>NZ_JBYCKY010000601.1:0-1749 GCF_057473605.1 Mycobacterium sp. TH-M82
GGTAGAAGAAGTCGTCGTTCTTGGACTTGTCGAAGCTTTGCCCCATGACGATCGCGGTGTCGTTCATCGCGTCCATCTGGTCGAGCATGGCCTCGAACGTGCTGTGCATCGTCAGGGTTATCTCGCGGGTGGTTTTCATGCTGTTTATCTGCGGCGGCAAGATCGCGGCCAATTGGTGCGTGAGGATGTCCAGAGTCCTGGTGTCTTTCGACAGGAAATGGATGGTCTCCGCAAGTTTGTCGGTGTCGTCCAACGCGTCGAACAGGGACCGGATCGACCAGCACATCGGAATGTCGAAGCAGTGTTTCTCCCACCAGAAGTAGCTGCGGATCGGCCGCCAGAAGTCGTCGAAATCCGCTAGGTGATCGCGCAGTTCATCGGTGATGCCCGCCATTTTTTCGGTGAGATTCGCCATGTCGTGAGCATTGTCGGCCATCTGTTTGGTGAGGTTATACATCTGTTCCAAGTAATTTATGGTGATCTGCTGCTCGTCCGCCATCTTGAGCATGTCGGCCATGCGCTGCCTGAGGAAGCCCATGTTCTGCATGGTCGTCTGGCCCTGAACACTGTTCATGAACGGGATCGAGCTGTGCTGGATCGGGATGCCGAGGGGTCGGGTGATGTCCTGGACCATCGCGATGCCGTGGGTGCGGATGAGGTTTCTGGCGACCTTGTCCAGCACCAGCATGTCGGCGGGGTTGCGCATGTCGTGGTCGGCCTCGATCATCAGCATGTCGGGGTTCATCCGGGCCTGGGAGAAATGCCGGTCGGCTGCGGTGTATCCGAGGTTGGCGGGGGCCGATTCGGGCAGGTAGTAGCGGTCGTTGTAGCTGGTGACGTAGCCGGGCAGGCCCAGCATGCCGATCAGCACGACGGTGGCGCTGACCGCGAAGATCGGCAGCGGCCAGCGCACCACCGCGGTGCCGACGCGGCGCCACAGCCGACCCTTGGCGGCCTGCTTGGGTTCGAACAGGCCGAAGCGGCTGCCCACGAAGATCACCGCCGGGCCCAGTGTCAGCCCGGCCAGCACGACGACGAGCATCCCGACCGCCACGGGCGCGCCCATGGTGCTGAACCACGGCAGCCGGGCGAAACTCAGGCAATAGGTCGCCCCGGCGATGGTCAGGCCGGAGCCGAGCACGACGGGGGCCACCCCACGGAACGTGGTGTAGTAGGCGGTTTCCCGGTCCTCCCCCGCCGCTCGCGCCTCCTGGTACCGCCCGACCAGGAAGATGCCGTAATCGGTGCCCGCGGCGATCGCCAGCATCGTCAGGATGTTGGCGGCGAACGTGGTCAGCCCGAACGCGTTGACGTTGCCGAGCGCGGCGACCACCTGGCGCGAGCATGCCAGCGCGACGAAAGTCATGAACAGCTGGATCAGTGTGGTGACGATCGAGCGGTACACCAGCAGCAGCATGATCGCGATCGCGCCCAGGGTGAACAGTGTGATCTTGGCCAGGCTGGCGTTGCCGATGACGTACATGTCGTCGGACAGGGCCGCGGGCCCGGTGACGTAGGCCTTCACCCCCGGCGGTGCCGGGGTGCTGTTGACCGCCTTGCGCACGGCCTCGACGGAATCGTTGGCCAGCGTCGTGCCCTGGTCGCCGGCGATGTTGATCATGACGTAAGACGCCTTGGCGTCGGCGCTTTGAGCCCCCGCCGCGGTGAACCGGTCACCCCAGAAATCCTGGATGTGCTGGACGTGCTCGTGGTCTCCGCGCAGCTTGCGGACGATCTCGTCGTAGTAGC
>NZ_JBYCKY010000602.1:0-1486 GCF_057473605.1 Mycobacterium sp. TH-M82
GCCGTTGCGGCGACGTTCGGCAACTTCGGCAAGGAGTTCCAGTCCCTGAGCGCCCAGGCGCAAGCGTTCCATGCCGAGTTCGTCAACGTGATCAACGCCGGTGCCGGCGCGTACCTCAGCACGGAGCTCGCCAACGCCGAGCAGACGCTCGCGAACGCGGTCACTGCGCCCGCCAGGGCGGTGCTGGGACTCGGTGGCGTGTCGGGTATCGGTAGCACGGCCGCGGCCGGCGGCGGCACTCCCGCTGCCGGCGGCCTGCTCGGCGGGCTCCTCGGCGGCCTCACCGGCACGAGCAGCGGAGGCTCCGGCGGGCTGACCGGCGTGATCGGGGGTCTCACTGGTGGTGGCGGCCTACTGGGTGGCCTGACCGGTAGTGGCGGCCTGCTGGGCGGTCTGACCGGTAGTGGCGGCCTGCTCGGCGGTCTCACCGGTAGCAACGGGCTGCTCGGCGGCCTTCTTGGCGGACTCACGGGCGGCACCGGCGGTCTCACGGGGATTCTCGGCGGGCTTGGCAACCTGGGCTCGCTCGGCAGCACCATCGGTACGCTTCTTCCAGGGCTGCCCAATCTCCTCGGCGGCCTTGGGAACTCGTTGACAGGGCTGACGAATTCCTTGCTGCCCGGGCTGGTGCACCTCAACATCGGCGATGCGGGACCGTACTTCACCGGCATCGCCGGCCCGTACGAAGAGCTCTTCTACAACACCTGGAACAACCTGCAGGACCTCGGGTCGACCTGGCTGGCCGATCCCTTCCCGTTCCTGCGGCAATTCATCACCAACCAGATGGGCTACGCCCAGACCATCGCGGCGGCCTTCGGCAACGCGGCCCAATCGGTCGAGGCAAACGCGGCGGCCCTGCCCACGGCCTTCCAGGCGGCAGCACAGGCCTTCTCGGCCGGCAATTACGCCGCCGGGCTCAGTGATGTGGAAACCGGACTGCAGAACGTCTTCTCCGGTGTCGGGCCCGCCCTGACACCGATCTCGGCCATTCCCGGCCACTTCGCGCAGAACATGACCAACGTCGTCCAATTGGCGACGAACACGAGCATCACCCCCTACCTGGATGTCTCGCTTCTGCAACAAGGACTGGTCCCGCCTCTCAGTGCGACCTTGAACGACGTCGTCGGGCTACCGGTGGTATTCGGCGTCGCCTTGTTGGGGCCGCCGGTCAGCATGCTGGAGGCGGCGGGTTCCAGCGCCGCGGCCTTCACCGCCGCGCTGCAGGCCGGGGACCCCGGGGGCGCGATCGCCGCCCTCATCGACGCGCCGGCGGTCATCGCCAACGGTTTCCTCAACGGCCAGGCGACATTCCCCTACGCGCTGAGCCTGTCGAACATCACGGGATCTGCAGTCGGCGACATAGCGAATGTGAGTGCCGTCGGCAACCTGCCGCTGGACGGGCTGCTCGTCCCGCCCGGCTACTACAGCGCGACGGTGACGATCTCCACTCTGCTCAACGGCATCGGGGTCGGCCCGGTGGTGCTCG
>NZ_JBYCKY010000603.1:0-3939 GCF_057473605.1 Mycobacterium sp. TH-M82
TCGAAGGCCGCGGTGATCGCTTCCCGACTACTACCCGAACGCATATTCGAATACTAGACAGACCCGCCGACAAGAATCGGCGTGCAGCTACGGTCAGTTAGGCGGACGAAAGAGCGATCACCGTGCACCCTGGACAACCTGCGTCCGACGAGTGACGACCAGTGCGCGCCGATCAGCGCAGCCAACCCAGATGGCCGACCAGCAGTGCGTACCCGACGAACGTCACGGTGTCGATGAGCCCGTGGGCGATGATCAGCGGCCACAGCCGGCCGGTGCGCGCCCAGGCGTATCCGAACACCAGACCCATGGCGACGTTGCCCAGTCCGGCGCCGAACCCCTGGTAGAGGTGGTAAGCGCCGCGCAGCAGGGCAGAGCAGACCAGCGCCACCGCCGGGCGCACCCGCAGCTGGCGCAGCCGGGTGAGTAGGTAGCCGACGACGATCACCTCTTCGGCCCAGCCGTTGGCGAACGCGATCACCACCAGCATCGGAGTGCGCCACCAGGTGTCGTTCACCGCGGCCGGGATGACGGCGGCGTTGACACCCAACACCCGTGCCAGCTGGTATAAGCCCAGGCCGGGGAGGCCGATCAGGGCCGCCAGGCCGACCCCGCCGAGCAGGTCCGCCCGCAAGCGGAACCTGCCCAGCCCGACCCGGTCCGGACCGAATCCGCTGCGCCACAACAGGTACACCGCGAGGCCACCCCAGGCGATCAGCTGCACGGCCCAAGCCGCGTTGAGCCCGAGGTCGATCAGGTCGAAATACGACCGCCTCGGGTTGAGGGCAATCCGCTGGGCGCTGAGGTTGCGCAGCACCGAGTCGGTCAGATCCAGGACCGCGGTGACGGCGCTGAGGCCATAGGTGACCGCCAGCAGCACGGCGATCTCCAGCCGCAGCGCACGCCGCTGCGCAGCCGGCAGCCCGGCGTTGGGCGCAGCGCCGGGCTCAGTCACCTCGACACGGTAACCGCAGCCGTTCCGCGCTACGAACGGCGTGCCTGCAGTCCGTTGAGGAACGGGCAGCCCATCAGCACCCGCACCGCCCGATTCAGCCCGGCCACATCCTCGACCTGCTGGTGAAACGGCAACCGGACGTCCTGGTCATCCTGGTGGTCGCCGTCGGCGCTCTCGATGCGCAGCCGGATGCCGTACCGGTCGACCCCGAGTGGGCGTATCCGCCCGCGCTGCAACCGCAATGGCAGCTTGGCCGTCAACTGCGCGACCACCTCCGGGTGCGACGAGTCCAGGTGCCGCAGCCAACGCGCCTCGATTGCGCAGAACGGGTCGGGCCGAGCCCTCAGCAGCTCATCGACCGCGACCGCCTCGGCGCCGGTGGCATCGGCCATCACCACTGACTCTGTTGCCAACCGCAGCAGCCGGTAGCTGGCTCCGCTGCGCCATACATCGGTCTCCGACCGCGGCGAATACACCTGCAGCAGGGCAGGGTTGGGGTCCTCGGCGGCGATTCGGTCGAGCAGGTCGCCGATCTCCTGCGGCGGTACCCGCTGCAGTTGGCCGCGGATCCACACCAGAGCACGCACCCCGGCCCGCAGCGGCAGCGGCGCGTGGTCGGTGAGCTCCAGCACCGCCTGCTCCCCGGTGCCGGTGACGGCGGTTGCGATTTCTGCGGCGGCAGCGACCGCGACGGACCCGTCCGGCAGCAGGTGACGCACCGGCGCGGCGACGGGCTCGGCGCCGGCCACGGCAAGTAGTGCCGGCGCCCGGATGCAGGCGCTGCGGATCAGTTCTGCGGTCGTCGGGGCGGTTCCTGCCGGTTCCTGCGGGTCGGTCATGGCGGCGCTCCTTTATAAATAAGGTAAGCCTAACTTAACTACTTGATCTTGGGGTTGCAACCCGCGGCGTCCCCGGCACCGCGTCGCCGGTCGATAGGGTTGACGCGTGGTCTGCATCACCTATCTCGGTCCGGCGGGGACCTTCACCGACGCGGCGCTGATCCAGCTGGGTGCGGCCGGCATGGTCCCGCCAGCCGGCCGGTCCAGCCGGTCCAGCCCGGACGAGCTGCTGCGGGTGCCCGCCGAGAGCACACCGGCCGCGCTCGACGCCGTCCGGGCCGGTGCCGCCGACTACGCCTGCGTGCCCATCGAGAACTCGATCGAGGGCGGGGTGCTGCCCACCCTGGACAGCCTGGCGACGGGTTCGCCGTTACAGGTGTTCGCCGAGACCGCCCTGGACGTGGCGTTCTCCATCGTGCTCGGACCCGGCCGGGACGCCGCCGACGTGCGTACGGTGGCGGCGCACCCGGTTGCGGCGGCGCAGGTACGGCGCTGGTTGACCAGTCACCTGCCCACCGCAGAGGTGGTGCCGGCCAACTCCAACGCCGCTGCGGCGCAGCAGGTCGCCGACGGCGGCGCCGACGCCGGGGTGAGCACCGCCCTGGCCGCCGCGCAATGCGGACTGGCGACGCTGGCCGACGGCGTCGTCGACGAACCCAACGCCCGCACCCGCTTCGTCCTCGTCGGCCCGCCCGGGCCGCCGCCGGCCCGCACCGGGGCCGATCGGACGTCGGTGGTGCTGCGAATCGACAACGCGCCCGGTGCGTTGGTGGCCGCGTTGACCGAATTCGGGGTCCGCGACATCGACCTGACCCGGATCGAGTCCAGGCCCACCCGCACCGCGCTCGGCACCTACGTGTTCTTCGTCGATTGTGTGGGACACATCGACGACGGCGCCGTCGCCGAGGCGCTCCAGGCGCTGCACCGTCGTTGTGCGGATCTGCGATACCTGGGTTCCTGGCCGACCGGTGCGGCCGCCGGCGCGGTGCCGCCGCGGCTGGACGAGGCGGCGCGATGGCTGGCGCGGCTGCGCGCCGGAACCTCCGGCGATGCCGGAGCACCTGGAGTGCCCGGGTGAGCGGGCGGTTGGTGCTGCTGCGCCACGGTCAGTCTTACGGCAACGTCGACCGCCGGTTGGACACCCTGCCGCCGGGTTCGGAGCTGACCCCCCTGGGCCGCGAACAGGCCCGGGCGTTCGCACGGTGCCGCCCGCGTCTGGGGGGACTGCCGGCGCTGGTGGCACATTCGCTGGCCACCCGGGCGGGGCAGACCGCCGCGGAGATCAGCGGCCAGCTCGGTGTGCCGTCCCGCGAAATCTCCGGCATCCACGAGGTGCAGGTCGGATCGTTGGAGAACCGCAGCGACGACGAGGCCGTCGCCGAGTTCAATGCGGTCTACCAGCGCTGGCATCGGGGCGAGCGGAACGTGGCGCTGCCCGGCGGCGAGACCGCAGACCAGGTGCTTGGCCGCTTCCTGCCGGTCGTTACCGAGCTGCGGATGCGCTACCTCGACGACGACGACTGGACCGGTGACGTCGTCGTCGTCAGCCACGGCGCGGCGATCCGGCTGGTGGCGGCCGTGCTGACCGGTGTGGACGGCGAGTTCGTGCTCGACCATCACCTCGGCAACGCTGAGTCGGTGGTGCTGGCCCCGATCACCGACGGCCGGTGGAGTTGTCTGCGGTGGGGCACGTTGACGCCGCCGTTTTATCCCGGCCCGGACGGGGAGCCCGCCACCGCGGACGCCGACGCGGTGCAGTCCGGCACCGGATCGATGGGCTGAGACTCGACGACCCGCGTCAGACGGCGAACGCCGCGGAGTTCGTGCATCGACAGCCGACTGCGTCGCAGTCGACCGCGAATGCGTGCCGGGTCATCGCGGTATCGGTACAGCTGCCGTCAGTGCACTCCGGACCGCGCAGCCGGTGGTGAACCAGGGTGCCGTGGCAGTGGTCCAGACCCGCCCGGCAGCCCCGGCAGTCCCGACATTGCTCATCCATGGGTCGTTCATAGCACCGGGCTCTGACAATCATCGCGCAAAACGCCGCGCGGCGCGATCGGGTTGCCGTGGCAGTCCAGCCGGAACGGTCGGTGCGGTTTTGCGCTGCCAGGATGCGTCCACATACCAGCGGCCGGTGGCCGGGTTGTG
>NZ_JBYCKY010000604.1:0-1906 GCF_057473605.1 Mycobacterium sp. TH-M82
GCGCCGCAACTGCGCCAGGTACACCCGCAGGTAATGGGTTTCCTTCGCATACGCCGGACCCCATACCTGGGTGAGCAGTTCGTCACGCCCTACCAGTTTCCCCCGATTGCGGGTCAGCATCTCCAACATGCCCCACTCAGTCGGGGTCAGGTGCACCTCAATGCCGTTCTTGACCACCTTCTTTGCGGCCAGATCAACCGTGAACGAGGCGGTTTCGATCACCGGCTGTTCGGTTTCGGAGATGGCGGCGTTCCGACGCACTGCAGCGCGCAGCCGGGCCAGGAACTCATCCATCCCGAACGGTTTCGTCACGTAGTCGTCGGCGCCGGCGTCGAGTGCCCCCACCTTGTCGGTGGAGTCGGTGCGTGCTGACAACACGATGACCGGTGCGGTCAGCCAGCCGCGTAGCCCCGCGAGCACCTCGATTCCGGAGATGTCGGGCAGTCCCAGGTCGAGGATCACCACGTCGGGTCGACGTTCGGCGGCGGCGCGCAGCGCGCCCGCGCCAGTCGCCGCGGTGATGACCTCATAGCCGCGCACCGACAGGTTGATCTTCATCGCACGAAGGATCTGCGGCTCGTCGTCGACCACCAGCACCCTAGTCATGGGCGCGGGTCTCCCCCGCGAGCGGGAGGTGCCCCCAGCTCATCGCTGCGCTCTGCATCGTCGTCGGCGTGGGTCACACGTGCGGTTCCGCCTCCGCGGCCAGATCCAGCACCATGGTCAGACCGCCACCCGGAGTGTCGGTGGCCTCGATAGTGCCGCCCATTGCCTCGATGAAACCGCGCGCCACTGACAGCCCCAGACCGATACCGGTGGTGTTGTCGCGGTCGCCAAGTCGCTGGAACGCGTCGAACATCCGCTCAGCGGCATCCACGCCCATGCCCTGGATGCCCTGGCCCTCGTCGGCGACATTGATCAGCACCCGGGAACCGACCCTGCCAGAACTGACCCGCACCACACTTTCGGGCGCGTAGCGCAGCGCGTTGTCGATGAGGTTTGCCAGCGCCCGTTCCAGCAGGCCGGCGTCGGCCATCACAACCGTCGGGCCGACTTCCACCTTGACCTGATCGAGGCTGCCTCTTCCGAAGACCGTGGTGCGCTTACCGATACTGACAAGTGCGCGTTCCACCACCTCCTCCAGGTACACCTTGGCAAGTTCCGGTCGGACCACGCCCGCGGTTAACCGGGAGGAGTCGAGCAGGTTACCCACCAGCGAGGTCAGCTGGTCGATCGACTCCTCGACGGTGGCCAGCAATTCGGCGGTGTCCTCCGGAGAGAAGTCGACGTCTTCGGCGCGCAGGCTGGACACTGCGGCCTTGGCCGCGGCCAGCGGGGTACGCAGGTCGTGGCTTACCGCCGACAGCAGGGAGCGGCGCAGCTCGTCGGCCTGCATCACCGCCTCAGCCCGGCTGGCCCCCTCGGCCAGTTCGCTTTGCCTGATCAAGCCTGCCGCCTGTTTGGCGACCGCGGACAGCACCCGGCGGTCCCGGACGGGCAGCTGGTGGCCGGCCAACACCATCGAGATTCTGTCGCCGACGTCGATCGTGGTATCCGCGGAATCCACTGTGGTGCAGGGATCGCTGCCTACGGCGGCGACGACGTCGGACCTGTCCGGTCCGTCGCCAGCATGGGTGCGCAGCATGCTGACCGAGCGCTGCGAATAAGTCTCGCGAACTCGCTCGAGGAGGGTTTCCAGATCCGCTCCGCGCAGCACCGAACCGGCGAACAGCGTCAGCAGTTCTGCCTCTTGGGATGCGCGTCCGGCTTCACGGGCGCGTTTGGCAGCCCCGTCGACCAACACCGCGAACGCGATTGCCACGACCAGGAGGACCACCTCGGTGACGGCGTTGGCGGGGGCGGAGATGGTGAAGGTGTGCCGCGGGGCTGTCAGGAAGTAGTTCAG
>NZ_JBYCKY010000605.1:0-2037 GCF_057473605.1 Mycobacterium sp. TH-M82
TCACTGGCGCGCCTGCTCGAGGTCTCCGACCGGCTCTCCGACGGTCGGATCCACCTCACGACCCGGGCCAACCTCCAGATCAGGGGTCTGCCGGGTGCAGGCGGGCGACTGACGTCCCAAGCCCTGTCCGCCATCGAATCGACCGGGCTGCTGCCGTCACGCACCCACGAGCTGGTCCGCAACATTCTGGTGTCCCCGCAGACCGGGTACGCCGGCGGGCGGGTCGACCTTCGCCCGGTAGCGGCCCGGCTCGACGCGTTGCTGTGCGGTGAGCCTCGGCTCGCACAGCTGCCGGGCCGGTTCCTGTTCACCCTCGATGACGGGCGGGGTGACCTCCTCGACCGCCTCACCGGAGCCGGACGCAGCGGCACCGACCTGGGCCTGGTGGCTCTCAGTGCCACCGAAGCGCAGCTGAGAATCGGTGAGCGGTGGGGCGGTGTGGTGAATACGTCGGACTCCGCAGCTCACCTCGCCGGCATGGCGAGCGCGTTTCTGGCCAGACGGGGTCACCCGACCACAGCGGCGTGGCACGTACGCGAGTTGGACACGCCGCTGCAGCCCGCCACCGTCGCCGACCGGCGGATACCGCCCCGGTCCGGGCCGCTGCCCTACGGTCCGGTACCCGGCGGCAACCACGTGCACGTACCCGGCGGTGTGCTGACTCGAGATCTCGGGCACTCGGTCATCGAAACCGCGGGACACGTCACCGGTTTGGTGGTAACCCCCTGGCACGGAGTTCTCATCCCAGCGGCAAGGAAGACGGGCGCGTGACCGACAGCGCCACGCGCCCGGTGAAGCGCTACCGCTATCTCGATGACGGACCGGCCATCTACGTGGAGTCGTTCGCCACCATCCGGGCCGAGTCGGACCTCTCCCACGTCCCGCCGGCGGCCGAGCAGCTGGCGGTGCGGATGATCCACGGCAGCGGGCAGACCGATGTCGCCGATGACCTGGTGATCCACCCCGACGTGGTTCGGGTCGGGCGGGCCGCCCTGCACGCCGGCGCGCCCATCTTGTGCGACACCGCGATGGTGGCGGCCGGCGTGACCGCCGGTCGGCTGCCGGCCGGCAACCGGGTCTGCTGCTATCTGGTCGACGAGCGCGTTTGCGCCCTGGCGCGGATGTGGGGCACCACTCGGGCGGCGGCGGCCGTCTCGCTGTGGGAACCGATGCTGGCCGGTGCCGTCGTCGCCATCGGAAACGCACCCACGGCGCTGTTTCACGTGCTGGAGATGATTCTCGACGGCGCCCCGCGGCCGGCGGCGATCGTCGGCTGCCCGGTGGGCTTCGTCGGCGCCGCCGAGGCCAAGGTCGCGCTCACCCGCCTGCACGAAGACCATGGCATCGACATCCCGTTCGTCACGGTGCGTGGACGCCGCGGCGGTTCCGCCATGACGGCGTCGGCGCTCAACGCGCTGGCCTCGGAGGCCGAATGACCAGTCAGGCATCCCCGGGGCGGTTCTACGGCGTCGGCCTGGGACCTGGCGACCCCGACCTGATCACCCGCAAGGCCGCCCGGGTGATCGGCGAAGCCGACGTCGTGGCCTACCACGCCGGTGTCGGAAAACAGTCCTACGCGCGCAGCATCGCCGCCGACCTGATTCGCGAAGGCACCATCGAGGAGGAGCTGCGCTACCCGGTGACCGCCGGTGGGACCGACCACCCGGGCGGCTACGCCGGCGCACTCGCCGACTTCTACGAACAGTCGGCGGATCGCCTGGCCGCCCATCTGTCGGCCGGCCGCGCGGTCGCCCTACTGGCCGAGGGCGACCCCATGTTCTACGGGTCGTACATGTACATGCACGACCGGCTTGCCGCCCGCTTCGACACCGAGGTCGTCCCCGGGGTGCCCGCCTTCGCCGCGGCCACCGCCGCGCTGGCGTTGCCGCTGGTGCGCCAGACCGACGTGCTCACCGTGCTGCCCGCAACCCTGCCCGAGGATGAACTCGCGGAGCGCCTGGCCGACACCGACGGCGCCATCGTCATGAAACTCGGACGCACCTTCCCCGCGGTGCGCCGCGCCCTGGCCAGGGCCGG
>NZ_JBYCKY010000606.1:0-4460 GCF_057473605.1 Mycobacterium sp. TH-M82
AACTGCCCACCGTCGCCTGGATCAACCAACCAACCCCCGAAGCACTCATCAAATCCGCGTAAGAAACTGTCTCACCAGCCTTGACATGTTCCGGACCACACTCACGCGGGCCATGCCGATCCCGCCCTCCACATAGGGCAAGCCTTCTGGACCACGCGCCTCTCTCGGTTCGATGCTAACCAAGAGCCTTCTCGTCGAAAAGTGAGTCTTTTCCGGCTTCGACGGCGGCAAGTGGAGTGTTAAGTTGGGTCGGACCGGTTGAAACGCCTCAAGTCTGTCAGACCTTACGGTCACTCCGCACGAATGCGCCGACCCTTTATCTGCCACACCGGATCGGAGCAGTCGACGGCTTCGGCCGAAAGCTCACGCTTTAACACCTTGAACGTAGCGGTCCGCGGCAGTGCCGTGCTGATCCGGACGTAGGACGGCCACTGCTTCGGCCCTAGGTCTAGCTGATTGGCGAGGAACAGCCGGAATTCATTGACGTCAAACTCGATGGCCGGGTCCATCACCAACGCGGCCATTACCTGATCACCCACCACCGGATCGGGCACCGCGTACACCGCGGCCTCGGTCACCCCTGGGTACCGTAGCAGGACCCGCTCGATGGGCGCTGTACCAAGGTTTTCGCCGTCGACCCGCAACCAATCGCCCAGCCGACCAGCGAAGTACACGTATCCATCCGCATCGCGGTAGGCCAGATCACCGGTGTGGTAGACGCCGCCCGCCATCCGCTCCGATTCGGCAAGCGGGTCATTGTAGTAACCCTCGAAGCCGCCCGGCCCGTCGATGTTCACCAGTTCGCCGGTCCGGTCAGGTGGGCAGCTTTGGCCCGTGTCGACATCGATGATGTCAACACCCGCGGGTAGCGGGCCAAGAGCGCCCGCAGGAGTGTCCGGCGTGCGGCTGATCGCTACCCCACCCTCTGTGGAGCCGTACCCGTCGACGACGACACAGCCGAATCTGCGGGCGAAGCCTTCGATATCGGTGGGTGCGCCCTCATTGCCGTACACGGCGCGTAGCGGGTGGTTTGCGTCATCGGGATTCTCGGGAGTCGCAAGGACGTACGACAACGGTTTACCGACGTAACTGGCGTAGGTGGCGCCGTAACGCCGGACATCAACAAAGAACTGCGAAGCAGAAAACCTGCGCCGCAATGCAATTGAACCGCGGCAGGCGGCAGCCACCGCCCAACCAACCAGTATAGCATTCGAGTGGAACAACGGCATCGACACGTAGCAGACGTCGTTTTGGCCCAACGCAAACTGGTCGGCGATCATCACACCGGCAGTCGCGACCTTGCCGTGGCTGCACTTTACGGCCTTCGGTTCCCCGCTGGTTCCCGAGGTGAATATCAGCATGAATAGGTCGCTTGCTTGGGCAGACATAAAGCGCATCTCGGCATTCCGGTAACCGTCCACCTCGTCGGCCCAGTCGACGGAATCGACGTTGATATGTGCGATGTCGCCCAGCACCGCGGCCGATTTTGAGTCGGCCAGCACCAGCTGGCAGTCGGCGTGTTGTATGTCCCGGGCGAGCGCCGCGCCGCGACGCACCGGGTTGAGGCCCACTGGCACGATTCCGCAAATTCCGGCGGCGCTTAGCAGGGCCGAGAAAAACGGGGTGTTCTCCAACAGCACCCCGACGTGCGGCGGCTGTGTCGGATCGAGATGTTCTCGCAGCGCCGCCCCGATCGCGGCGCCGTGGCGGATGTGGTCGCGCCAGCCGGTGAACGACTCCTCGAAGTAGACACCCCGGTCGTCAACCTCGGCCAAGTGTGTGAGTAAGCCGGTCACCGTGGGCCGCTCTTCCGACATCACGCGGTTCAACCGCCTTCCTGCTATTGGGCATCGGGTCGTGGTCTAAACCCCCATCGTTGTGTGCCATTACGGGGGTGGGCGGTTTCGGCGAAGCCAGCGTTCGCCGACGAAGTACCACCGTAGCGTACGCATTACGTACATCCGTACGAGCCGCGATCATTATGTGGGTACTGGCAAGCTAAAGTCAACGCATCGGCGCCGGTGTCGGGACCTCACCAACGTCGAGCGCCTAGGGATGCACTGATCAATGCGCCATTTGGGGCTGCCGGTGCCGTGGCGGGCCGTCGTGGTGGCCTGTGCCGGCCCGTAGCCCCGGTTGGGGGTCTTGCTTGGCCGGTTTTGGGCAGGCCGGTGCCTGGCCGTCACCCCATCAGGGTGACGGCGCGGGTGCGCATCAGCCAGTTCGCCGAGGCGAACAGCACATGTAAATGATTGAGGTTCTTGGTGACTCCGCGGTAGCGGGTCTTGGTGAACCCGAAGTCGCGTTTGATAATCAAGAACGGATGCTCGACCTTGGCCCACACCGACGCCTTGCGGGTCTCAATCGCCCGATCAACGGGATGCATCGTCTTGAGCTGGGTCTTGCGGGCAGCCACCCGCCACTGGATCTTCGACTTGTGCTCGTCCTGGGCGATCTCGGGACGCTTCTGCGCGCCCTGGTAGCCCGAATCGGTGTAGACCACCTCGTCGTCATCGCGCACCAGGTTGACCGCCTCGTCCAGGTCATGGATGTTTGCCGGTGTGGCGGTCACCTTGTTGACGTACCCGGTGCCGGCAGTCGACCCCGATGTGGCCCTTCATGCCGAAGTACCACTGGTTGCCCTTCTTGGTCTGGTGCATACCCGGATCACGGGCACCGGCGGCGTTCTTGGTCGAGGACGGCGCGGCGATGATCGTGGCGTCGATGATGCTGCCCCCGCGCATGATCCAGCCTTCCTTGTCGAAGATCTGGTTCTGCGCGGCGAACAGCTTCTCCCCGAGCTTGTGCTCCTCAAGAAGGTGGCGAAACCCCAGCAGCGTGGTCGCATCAGGTACCTGCTCGACAGCGAAGTCCAGCCCCATGAACCGGCGCATCGCATAGGAGTCATAGATCGCCTCCTCCACGCCCTCATCCGACAGCGAAAACCACACCTGCAGCAGATACATCCGCAGCATCGACTCGATCGGCTTGGCCTTGCGGCCCCGCTTGCCCGCCGCCTCGGTGTAGTAGTGCGGCTCAATCAGCCCCACCCACACATCCCACGGGATCGCGGCATCCATCGTGGCCAGGAACTGTTCCCGGCGAGAAACCCGCCGCCGGTTGCCGTATTCGATGTCGGTGAAACTGGGCTACGCGGTGTTCATGACCTGCGATCATTTCCTGACACCGGCCACCCAGACCAGCCGACCCACCGACCCACCCAAAAATCAGTGGATCCCTAGGTCTCCGGGTCGTACTTGTTCGCCACAATCTGCACCTTCGCAAAGAAGAGAGTTGCACATCAAACGCGGGAAGGCCCACCCCCTTCACCAAGCCTCATGCAAAATCCGGGTTAGCATGACAACTACGTTCGTCAGACCACAGGGCGAAATCGAGTCTCGGGATGGGTGCCAACGGATCATGACAGTGGAGCAAGATGGTTCCGGACCCCCCTCGGCATCTGGTGCTTACGTCCAGTCATTAGCGCGTGGGCTCAACGTTATCCGCGCCTTCAGCGACGAACATCCTCGGCAAACCATCAGCGACATCGCTCGGCGGTGCAGCTTATCCCGACCGGCAGCACGGCGATTTCTGCACACCCTCGTGGAGCTTGGGTACGTCGCCACTGATGGCACGCATTACTGGCTGACCCCACAAGTGCTCGAACTCGGGTCTAGCTACCTCTCCAGTTTGTCACTGCCCGACCTGGCGCAACCCCATCTGACGGAGTTGTCGGCGACGATCAACGAATCGTCGTCGGTATGCATTCTGGATGGCTTCGACATCGTCTATGTCGCGCGAGTGCAAGTCCGCCGAATAATGTCTGTAACGATTTTGCCTGGCACCAGAATGGCGGCAGCTGGGACTGCAATGGGCCGAGTGCTGCTCGCAGGTTTACCGGCCGCGAGGCAAGAAGAATACCTGCGCACGGTACCGCTGGAATCGTATGCATATACCAGCGGAACCATCGTTTCGCGAGACGAATTAGCCGTCGAGTTACGTCGGGTGAAGTCGCAGGGCTATTGCATCGTCGATCACTCACATGATTATCGTGTGCGCTCGGTGGCAGCACCGATCCGGAGTCGCAACGGGGATACGGTTGCCGGAGTCCAAGTTTCAGCACCGTCGATCACATATTCGGAGTCGAAAGTCCGGGACCACATATTACCGCTAGTGCTCGCCACCGCGGATAAAATCAGCGTTGATGTCGCGCACACACAGCTTGGTCTGATAAACATAAACTCGTCATAATTTCTCCAATTTACTTCGCTTCATGACGAGACGGTGATCGAGCGACGCTTCCTATCTGACACGAAAATTCGGTGACCACAACAGGTGACCGAAGCCTGTGGTGGGGTTAGGCGGGTTGGGCGAGTGGTTCGAGGGTGACGCGGTAGCCGAGGGCTTGGAGTTGGTTGACCGCTCGTGCTTTGGAGACAGCTGGCCGGTGTGCGGTGTAG
>NZ_JBYCKY010000607.1:0-3211 GCF_057473605.1 Mycobacterium sp. TH-M82
CGAACAGCACGGACCCGCCGTGGGCGACGGTCTCCTTGACGAACTCGTATGCCTTGTCGATGAAGGTCAGCGTCTGCTGCAGATCGATGATGTAGATGCCGTTGCGGTCGGTGAAGATGAACCGCTTCATCTTGGGGTTCCAGCGACGGGTCTGGTGTCCGAAGTGGGTGCCGCTGTCCAGCAGCTGCTTCATGGTTACAACGGCCATTGCCAGCCATGTCCTTATGTCGTCGGTTGTCGCCCGGCATCTGCTGAGGCCGGGCCCTGGTGTCTGCTGAGATGCCCTGCCCGTCGGTGCGACGGGACCGTTCGGCATCCGGTTGTTGCGCAGACACGCGAAGTCAGCCCGCTGAAGCGGACTGCGAGAAGTGAGTTTACACGGTTCGAGCAGGCGGTTTGTCCACAGCGCCGACTGGCCGGATCACCGCCGAGCCGGTGAACTGCGCAGATGCGGTGGACGGCGCTGATCTTGCTCGCCGGCTTGCTCGGTGCCGCCCCGGCCCGGGGCGACGATATCCGGCTGGACTGGCCGTTGCGGCCGCGCCCGGCGGTGACGCGGAGCTTCGACGCCCCGTCACCGGACTGGCAGCGCGGCCACCGCGGGGTGGACCTGGCCGGCGCTCCCGGCCAGCCGGTGTACGCCGCCGCTACGGCCACGGTGATCTTCGCCGGTGACCTGGCCGGGCGGCCGGTGGTGTCGCTGGCCCACCCGGGTGGTCTGCACACCAGCTACGAACCGGTGCGGGCTGTCGTGCGGGTCGGTCAGCGGGTGGCCGCCGGGACGGCGATCGGCGCGTTGGAGGCCGGGCATCCGGGTTGTGGTGCGGCCGCCTGCCTGCACTGGGGTGCGATGTGGGGCCCCGCGGCCCGGGCCGACTACATCGATCCGCTCGGCCTGCTGGTCTCGACTCCGATTCGGCTCAAGCCGCTGAGGGGCTGAAGCCTGCGACACTGTCCGTGTGCCGAAAGAGGAGCTCATGGTGACCGCTCCGGTAGAGCCGCCCGGCAGGCTGCTGACCGTCGCCGAGTACGCGGGGCTCGGTGAGGACGACCGCTACCGCTGGGAACTGCAGGCGGGCAACCTGGTCATGTCGCCGTCGCCGTCACCCGACCACATGCTGGCTTCATACGAAATGTGCGATCAGCTCAAGGCCCAGCTTCCCGACACGCTCGTGGTCGTTCCGGACGTCGATATCGACCTTGAGTTCGGTCGCGGCGACGAGCCCGGCACGTCACGCCGTCCCGATTTGGTGGTGGTCGAGCGGTCTGCCGTGCAGCGGGTGCGTGCCGAGGGTGGACTACTGCGTGCATCAGAGGTGCTGCTGGTCGTCGAGATCCTGTCGCCCGGGTCCCGCCGCCCGGACTGCGTGGTCAAGCGCGCGGAATACGCCGACGCCGGGATCCCCCATTACTGGATCGTCGACCTGGAGTCGGCCGATGGGGTGAGCCTGCGAGCCTGGGGTAAGAGCGGCGAACCCGGTGCGTCGGGTTACGTCGACGACGACGTGATGGTCGAGCGCTACACCACCGAAGTGCCGTGGCCGGTGACCATCAACCTCGCCGCGATCAGCAGCCTGCTGACTTAATTTAACGCGCGGCCCGTCGGCCGAGGAAGTCGATCATGGCTGCGACGACGACGTCTGATCGTCGCTCGGATCATGCCCGCGGGTGGGCCTGGTCGTGCACCGCCCGCAGCCGGGCGACGGTGACGTGGGTGTACAGCTGGGTGGTGGCCAGCGTGGAGTGGCCGAGCAGCTCCTGCACGATCCGCAGATCCGCACCGCCCTCCAGCAGGTGAGTGGCCGCGCTGTGCCGCAGCCCGTGCGGCCCGATGTCGGGGGCGCCGTTCACCGCGGCGACGGTCTGGTGCACGACGGTGCGCGCCTGCCGGGGGTCCAGGCGGCGGCCGCGGGCGCCCAGCAGAACTGCCGGCCCGGACTCGGCGGTGGCCAACGCGGGGCGTCCGTTGGAAAGCCAGGCCCGCAACGCGTCAGCGGCCGGTTCGCCGAACGGTACTGTGCGCTGTTTGTTGCCTTTGCCCAGCACCCGAACCACCTGATGCGACAGGTCGATGTCGTCAACGTCGAGCCCGCACAGCTCGCTCACCCGGATTCCAGTGGCGTAGAGCAACTCGACGACCAGCCGATCCCGTAACGCTAGTGGATCACCCTGCTGGGCACCGGATTTCGCGGCCGCCATGGCATCCAGCGCCTGATCCTGGCGCAGCACCGCAGGCAAGGTCCGCCGTGCTTTCGGCAGTTGGAGCCGCTCCGCCGGATCCGACGACAGCAGGCCGCGCCGAACCGCCCACGCGGTGAACGTTTTCACCGCCGACGTGCGGCGCGCCAGTGTGGCGCGGGCCGCACCGGCACTGGCTTGCGCGGCCAGCCAACCCCGCAGCAGCGGCAGGCTCAGGCCGTCCAGTCCGGATCCGGGCCCGCGTTCGGCGAGAAAGGCGAACAGCGATCGCAGGTCACCCAGGTACGCGCGGCGGGTGTGCGTGGAATGCCCCCGCTGTAGGGCGAGATGGTCGTCGAATTCGTCGAGGATCGCGTCCACTCCTCTACGGTCGCAGACCCGGGCCGGGTGGTTCAGTCAACGCGCCGCAACGCCTCCGGCGTCAGGTCGCCCAGCGTGGGATAGCCGTCGACGGCCATGATCAGATCGGCTTCGGCCAGCAGCGACCGCAGCACGTGCACCACACCGGCGGTCCCGCCCAGCACCAGGCCGTAGGCGTACGGCCGGCCCACGCCAACCGCGGTCGCGCCCAACGCCAGAGCCTTGATGATGTCGGCGCCGCTACGGATTCCGGAGTCGAACAGCACCGGCAACCCGTCGGCGGCCTGCACCACACCCGGCAGGCAGTCGATGGCCGGCAGGCCGCCGTTGGCTTGCCGGCCACCGTGGTTGGAGCAGTAGATGCCGTCTACCCCACCGTCTTTGGCGCGGCGGGCGTCGTCGGGGTGGCAGATGCCTTTGACGATCAGCGGCAGGCTGGTCAGCGACCGCAGCCACGGCAGGTCGTCCCAGGTCAGTGCGTTGCCGAAGGTCTGTACCCATGCCAGCACCGCGCCTTGCGGGTTCTCTTCCGGCGGCTGAGCCAGGCCGGCCCGAAACACCGGGTCGCTGGTGTAGTTGGCCAGGCAGTGCCCGCGCAGCTGCGGGAAGTTCGACGTCGCCAGGTCACGCGGGCGCCAACCGGGCACCCAGG
>NZ_JBYCKY010000608.1:0-7981 GCF_057473605.1 Mycobacterium sp. TH-M82
CCTCCAGCATGGTGGCCCGCCCCGACGACGACGCGGTGACGTCGAGGAAGGTCAGCTCGTCGGCGCCCTCGGCGTCGTAAACGGCGGCCAGTTCGACAGGATCACCGGCGTCCCGCAGGTTCTCGAAGTTGACGCCCTTGACCACCCGGCCGTCGTCGACGTCCAGGCACGGGATGACCCGGACCGCCACATCGCTCTGCACACCCATGCCGTTGCCTACCCCTGCACCGCGGACAGCGCCTGGGGCAGCGTGAAGCGACCGGCGTAGAGCGCCTTGCCGACGATAGCGCCCTCCACGCCGGCGTTGGTGAGGGCGGCGATGGCGCGCAGGTCGTCCAGGCTGGACACCCCGCCGGACGCGATCACCGGAGCGTCGGTGCGCTCGGCGACGCCGCGAAGCAGACCGAGATTCGGTCCACCCAGCGTGCCGTCCTTGGTCACGTCGGTGACGACAAACCGCGAACACCCTTGCTTATCAAGACGTTCCAGCACCTGCCAGAGGTCGCCGCCGTCGGTCTCCCAGCCCCGGCCGCGCAGTCGGTGCACACCGTCGACGATCCGCACGTCCAGGCCGACCGCGATCCGCTCGCCGTACGAAGCGATCGCCTGCGCGCACCACACCGGGTTCTCCAGCGCCGCGGTGCCGAGATTAACCCGGGTGCAGCCGGTAGCCAGCGCCGCGCTGAGCGACTCGTGGTCGCGGATGCCGCCGGACAGTTCCACCTGCACGTCGAGTTTGCCTATCACCTCGGCCAGCAGCTCCCGGTTGGAGCCGCGGCCGAAGGCGGCGTCCAGGTCGACCAGGTGGATCCATTCGGCACCGTCGCGTTGCCAGCCCAGCGCGGCGTCCAGCGCCGACCCGTACTCGGTTTCACTGCCGGCCCGGCCCTGCACAAGACGCACCGCGCGCCCGTCCACCACGTCGACGGCGGGCAACAGGACCAGAGTCGGGGTCACCGGCTTCACAGGGTCCCCACCCAGTTGCGCAGCAGGGCCGCGCCGGCATCTCCACTCTTCTCCGGGTGAAATTGGGTCGCGGCCAACGGACCGTCCTCGACGGCGGCCAGAAACGGCACCCGATGGCACGCCCAGGTCAACAGTGCGCCGGGACCGTCGTCCCAATGTTGGGCGGCATACGAATGGACGAAGTAGAACCGGGCGCCGACGTCGAGTCCGTTGAACAGGATGCTGCCCGGTGCGGCATTCACCACGTTCCAGCCCATGTGCGGGACCACCGGGGCGTCCAGCCGGGTGACCGCGCCAGGCCATCGGCCGCACCCCACCGACTCGACACCGAACTCCACGCCGCGGGCGAACAGGATCTGCATACCGACACACACCCCCAGCACCGGTCGCCTGAGTTGCAGTCGCTCGGCAATGATCTTGTCCCCGTTGATGTTCCGTAGTCCCGTCATGCAGGCTGCGAACGCGCCGACGCCCGGTACCACCAGCCCGTCGGCGGCCACCGCGGCATCGGCATCGGGGGTCACTTCGACCGTGGCGCCGGCCCGCTGCAGTGCGCGCTGCGCCGACCGCAGGTTTCCCGAGCCGTAGTCCAGCACCACAACCTTCGGCCGGGGAACGCGGGTCACAGGGTGCCCTTGGTGGACGGCACGCCCCCCACCCGGGGGTCGCGCTCGACCGCCTGGCGCAGTGCGCGGGCGACCGCCTTGTACTGCGCCTCGGTAACGTGGTGCGGGTCGCGCCCGTAGAGGACGCGCACGTGCAGCGCTATGCGCGCATTTGCCGCCAGTGTCTCGAACACGTGCCGGTTGACGACGGTGTGATACGGGACCTTACTACCTGTAATTGTGGTGTGCTGCAGGTGATCCGGTTCCCCGCTGTGAACGCAGTACGGCCGCCCGGACACGTCGACGGCAGCGTGTGCCAGCGTCTCGTCCATGGGGATGAACGCGTCGCCGAACCGGCGGATGCCGGTCTTGTCCCCCAGGGCCTGCGCGAGCGCCTGACCGAGCACGATCGCGGCGTCCTCGACGGTGTGGTGCGCCTCGATCTCGACGTCGCCCTTGGCGTGGATCGTCAGATCGAAACCGGCGTGGCTGCCCAGCGCGGTCAGCATGTGGTCGTAGAACGCTATCCCGGTGTCGATGTCGGCCATCCCGGTGCCGTCCAGGTCCAGTTCGGCGACGATGTCGGATTCTTTGGTCTTGCGCTCGATGCGAGCGCGGCGGTGCTCGCTCACTCTGCCCCCTTCAGGCTCTCAACGGCTGCTGCCAGTTCGGTGTCAGCCAACCCGGCACTGACCGCCAGCAGCGTGTCGTTCTCCCCGGACAGTCCGATGGTTGCGCGCAGATATCCTTCGATGCCGACATCGCGGATCAAAACCCCGGAGTCAAGATAGCGCTGCCACGCTGCGGGCGCCTCGGTGAATCTGCCGAACAGCACGAAGTTGGCGTCGCTGGGGATCACCCGAAACCCCATGCCGGCCAATGCGCTTGAGACCCGCCCGCGTTCGGCAACGAGCTGCGCGACGCTGCCCAGCGTTTCGCCGGCGTGCCGCAACGCTGCACGGGCGGCAGCCTGGGTGACCGACGACAGGTGATACGGCAGGCGCACCAGCAGCATCGCCTCGACCACCGCCGGAGCACCGACCAGGTAACCCAGCCGCCCGCCGGCGAATGCGAACGCCTTGCTCATCGTCCTGGTGACGATCAGCTTGGCAGGATACTGCTCGATCAGCGCCGCCGCGCTCGGTCGCGACGAGAACTCCCCGTACGCTTCGTCGACGATCACGATGCCGGGTGCGGCGTCGAGCACCAGCTGCAGCTCGTCGAGTGAAATGCTCTGCCCGGACGGGTTGTTCGGGCTGGCGAGGAACACCACGTCGGGCTGCCGCTCGTTGATCGCGGCGGCGGCCACGGCGACATCGAGGCTGAAGTCGTCGGCGCGGTTGGCCACCAGCCATTCGGTCTGGGTGCCGCCGGCGATGATCGGATGCATCGAATACGACGGCACGAAGCCGACAGCGGTGCGGCCCGGGCCGCCGAACGCCTGCAGCAGCTGCTGCAGCACTTCGTTGGAGCCGTTTGCCGCCCAGACGTTTTCGACGCCGACCCGCACGCCGGTCTGCACGGTCAGGTAGGCGGCCAGGTCGGTGCGCAGCGCGACCGCGTCACGGTCGGGGTAGCGGTGCAGCCCCGCCGCTGCGTCACGCACCGAACGGGTCACGTCGTCCACCAGCGCCGGACTCGGCGGATACGGGTTTTCATTGGTGTTCAGCCGCACCGGCACCGTCAGTTGCGGAGCACCGTAGGGGGACTTGGCGCGCAGGTCGTCGCGCAGCGGAAGGTCGGCCAGCGTGACGTTGCGACCGGGTGTGCTCACTGCTCGAACCTCCGCCGCACCGCCTCGCCGTGCGCGGGCAGGTCCTCGGCGATGGCCAGGGTGACCACGTGTCCGGTCACGTCTTTCAGCGCGGACTCGGTGTAGTCGACGACGTGGATGCCGCGCAGGAAGCTCTGCACCGAGAGCCCGCCACAGTGCCGGGCGCTGCCTGCCGTCGGCAGCACGTGGTTAGACCCGGCACAGTAGTCGCCGAGGCTGACCGGCGACCACGGTCCGAGGAAGATCGCTCCGGCGTTGCGGATCCGGGCCGCCACCGCGGCCGGGTGGGCGGTCTGGATCTCCAGGTGCTCCGCGGCGTAGGCGTTGACTGCGCGAATGCCGGCGGCGAGATCGTCGACCAGGACGGTCGCCGACTGATGCCCGGTCAGCGCCGCGGTCACCCGCTTGCGGTGCCGGGTGGTCGCCAGCTGGGCGGTCAGCTCGGCCTCGGTGGCCTCTGCCAGCGCGATGCTCGGGGTGACCAGCACGCCGGCTGCCAGCTCGTCGTGTTCGGCCTGACTGATCAGGTCGGCGGCGACATGTACCGGGTCGGCGGTGTCATCGGCCAGGATCGCGATCTCCGTCGGCCCCGCCTCGGCGTCGATGCCGACCCGGGAGCGGCACAGCCGCTTGGCGGCGGTGACGTAGACATTGCCCGGTCCGGTGATCAGGTCCACCGGGGCCAGCTCGGCGCCGTCGGTGTCGGTACCGCCGTAGGCCAGCAGCGCCACCGCCTGAGCGCCGCCCACCGCCCACACCTCGTCGACGCCGAGCAGCCGGGCCGCGGCCAGCACCGTCGGGTGCGCCAAGCCGTGAAACTGGGCCTGCGGCGGGCTGGCCAGCACCACCGAGTCGACGCCAGCGGTCTGCGCCGGCACCACGTTCATCACCACGCTGGACGGATACACCGCGTTGCCGCCGGGCACGTACAGACCCACCCGCTCGACCGGAACCCAGCGTTCGGTGACCGTGGCGCCCGCGCCGAGGACGGTGGTGGTTTCGGTGCGGCGCTGGTCGGCGTGCACGGCGCGGGCTCGGGTGATAGCCTCCGTCAGCGCGGCCCGGACGTCTCGGTCGAGGCCGTCCAGCGCGGCATCCAGCTCGGCGACCGGCACCCTCACCGCGGCCGGCCGGACCCGATCGAAGTGTTCACCGAACTCCAGCGCCGCCGCCACGCCTCGCTCGGCGACCGCTTCGACGATCGGGCGCACCGTCGGCAGCACGGCTTCGACGTCGACCCCGCCGCGCGGCAGCACGGTCCGCAGCCCGGCTCTGGACAGGTTCGACAGGTCGGTGCCGCGCAGGTCGATGCGAGCCATCAACGCCGGCGAGTTGGTCATGCCGACCATTGTCCCAGAGCCGCACAAGTGGACCTCGCCGCACGTCGCTACAGACTGGCCACAGATGTGACCTGGCCGACATAGCATGACCGCACACCTACCGAAGCGAAGGAACGGAGTCGCCATGGCCGCCAACGATGACCCGAACAGCACCCCGAGCGTGCCGGCGCTGTTTCCGCCGTGGCTGGACCGGCTGCAGATCAAATACATGAACCCGGTGGTGAAACGGTTCGCGCGCTACCTGCCCGGGACCTCGATCATCGAGCACCGCGGCCGCAAGTCCGGCAAACCCTACGAAACCGTGGTGACCACCTACCGCAAAGGCAACCAGCTGGCCATCGCGCTGGGCCACGGCAAGGCCGACTGGGTGAGGAACATCCTGGCCGCCGGCGAGGCCGACGTCCGCGTGTACCGGCGGAAAATACACATCACCAACCCGCGGATAGTGCCCGTCGGTGGTGCCGATAAGTCGCTGCCGCTCGCGATCCGGCTCCAGGGACGCCGGGTGGCGGTTCTCGTCGCCGACATCGCCTGACCGTTCGGTTTCGGCGCGATCGTCGTCGGTGACCGCACAAAACCACGCCGAAATCACGTGACTCACATGTCCAAACCGATGTCGAGGACCCGCACCGAGTGGGTGAGCGCGCCGACCGCCAGGTAGTCCACGCCGGTGCCGGCGAAGTCCGCCGCGGTCTCCAGTGTCAGTCCGCCGGACGATTCGAGCAGTACCTCGCGGGCACGGGCGTTGCGGCACTGCACCGCCGTCTGGGTCTGCCAGACTTCGAAGTTATCCAGCAGCACCAGCTCGGGGATTTCGGCAAGCACGTCGTCGAGCTGGTCGAGCGAGTCCACCTCGACTTCGCACGCGGCGTCGGGGGCGGCGGCACGCACCGCCCGCAACGCCGCCACCACCGACCCGGCCGCCGCGACGTGGTTGTCCTTGATCAGCGCGGCATCGCCGAGCCCCATCCGATGGTTCACCCCGCCGCCGGCCCGCACCGCATACTTCTGCAACACCCGTAGCCCCGGCAGCGTCTTGCGGGTGTCGCGGATCTTCGCGCTGGTGCCGCGCACCGCGTCCACCCAGGCGGCGGTGGCGGTGGCGATCCCGGACAGGTGGCCGATCAGGTTCAGCATGGTGCGCTCGGCGGTCAAAAGGCCCTGGGTGCCCGCCCGCAGCGTCAACACCGGTGCACCCGGCCCGAGCAGCGTGCCGTCGTCAACCCGGTCCAGCACGTGGTAGCCCGCACGCCCAACTATCTCGTCGAGCACCAGCAGTGCAACGTCGACACCGGCGATCACACCGGGCTCGCGCGTCACCAGCGCCGCGTCCGTTTCCGCGTCGGCCGGCACTATCGCCGCGGTGGTGACATCAGGGCCGTAGCGCAGATCCTCGTGCAGGGCACGGGCGACGACCAGCCGCGCCTCAGCGAGTTCGGCTGGGCCCATCAGCACGCCGGCGCAGGTGTCTGGACCCGAACCGCGCCACCGGCGAGCCGCACCGTGGTGCTGCGCGCCTGGCCGGGATCGGTGTCCGGGTAGTCGGCGCGCTGGTGGCAGCCGCGGCTTTCATTGCGCGCCAGCGCGGCAGCCGTAACCGTCCGCGCCGCCAGCGTCAGCGCCGTATCCTCGAAGTCGGCGCAGCACTCCACTGTCCGTGCGTTGCCCTCCGACAGTTCGTCGGCCAGCCGCCGCAACCCGGCGGCGTTGCGAACCACCGATGCGCCGCGGGACATATTCTGCTGCAACGCATTACGCTCCAGCGCGGCGTCTGCGGTCCGGGCCAGCTGCGGCATCGACGCTCGCACGGCGCCAGCCGACACCGCATGCGCGGCGGCCGCAGCACCGGCGCGGCCGCCGACGACCAGTCCCTCCAGCAGGCTGTTGGAGGCCAGCCGGTTGGCGCCGTGCATGCCGGTTCGGCCCACCTCACCGGCGGCGAACAGCCCGGGCAGCTCCGTGCATCCGGCGACGTCGGTGATCACCCCGCCGCAGCTGTAGTGTGCACCGGGAATGACCGGGATGGGCTGACGCGCCGGGTCAATCCTCGCCGCCCGGCAGGCGGCGGTGACGGTCGGAAACCGGTTCTCGAAGTCGGCGATGCCGCGAGCGTCGAGATAGACACAGGCATCGCCGGTTTCCCTCAGCCGCCTGTCGATGGCCCCCGCCACCACATCCCGTGGTGCCAGATCACCCATCGGGTGTATGCCTTGGGTGATCGAACGTCCCTGGGCGTCAACCAGTTTAGCGCCTTCGCCCCGGACGGCCTCGGTGACCAGCGGCCGTCGACCGCCGGCGCGGCCGTCGTAGAGCATGGTCGGGTGGAACTGGATGAACTCCAGATCGCTGACCGCGACCCCGGCCCACAGCGCCAGCGCCACTCCGTCGCCGGTGGCACCGCTCGGGTTGGTAGTCGCGCGGTAGAGGTGGCCCAGTCCACCGGTGGCCAGCACCACCGACGCCGCGTGAATGATGCCCACTCCGTCGGCGTTGGCCACCAGCACACCGGTCACGGCATCGGCGTCGCGCAGGATCTGCAAAACCAAGTGATCGCGGCGGATGTCCAGCGTCGAGGCGGCACGGTTGATCGCGCGTTGCACCTCGGCTCCGGTGGCATCGCCGCCGGCGTGGATGATGCGGCGGCGCGAGTGCCCGCCCTCCCGGGTCATCGCCCAGTGTCCGCCCGGTTCGCCGTCGAATTGCGCACCGGCACCGGCTAACTCGACTACCGCACGGTATCCGTCGGCAACGATGGACGTCACCGCATCCGGGTCGCACAACCCGCCGCCGGCGGCAATCGTGTCGGCAACGTGCGCTTCGACCGAGTCGTCGGTGTCCGGCAACACCACCGCGATCCCGCCCTGGGCGTAATGCGTTGCGGTGCCGCCGGTTCCATCGCCGGCCTTGGTCAGCACCACCACGTTGCGACCGGCCTGCCGGGCGGCCCCCGCCGCGGTCAGCCCACCGATTCCGGTGCCGACGACGACGACGTCGGCCCGCTGCTGCCAGGCGGCGTCCAGAGTCACTCGGCTCACTTTGGCTTATTGAGCCACTGGGTTGGACCGCCCGATCGACACCATCCGCTGCACACTGCGCAGTGCCCGCCGCGCGATCGCGGGGTCGACGTGGATCTCGTCGGCACCCTCGATCAAGCAGCGCAACAGCGCCGCCGGGGTGATCATCTTCATGTATTTGCAGAACGCCTTGGAGTTGACCGCCTCGAAATCGACTTCAGGTGCCACCTTCTGCAGCTGGTAGAGCATGCCGACCTCGGTGGCGACCAGCACCTTCTCGGC
>NZ_JBYCKY010000609.1:0-1569 GCF_057473605.1 Mycobacterium sp. TH-M82
GGCCTTCCGGGATGACCAGCCTGCCCACCCGGTTCTCCTTGTCGGTGAGGCGCTGCACCGCCGACGCCGCCGAGATCTCGGTGCGGACCCGGTAGAAACCGGGTTGTATCGCCACGACCTTGTCGTTGCCGTGCGCGGCGTCGACGAACGCCTTGACAGTGGCGACCACGTGGTGCTTGTACAGCGTCTCACCGATCGCGGTGGTCGAGTCGCCGGGACTCACCTCGATCACCAGATCTTGCTTGCCGTCGCCCCGGTAGTCGGTGACCGGGCCGGACAGGCCGTGCCACAGCTTGGAGCCGAGGAAAACGACCGCCACGGCGGTCACCGCCAGCAGTGTGGTGGCCAGCCCCCGCACGATGCGCCGCCGGCGGCGGCCGCGCTCGGCGCGCTTGCGCGCGGCGCGGGGCATCCGGTGCCGGGGTGGGCCGACCGCCGCCGGCTGGGCCTGGTCACGCCGCCGCTCAGCCATCACCGGCCTCCGTCGGCGGTACCGGCACCACCGCCCCGGTGGCACGACGCTCGTCGAGCCAGCTCTGCAGGATCGCCACCGCCGCAGCCTGATCGACGACTGCGCGTTGATTTCTGGACCGCACTCCCGCCGCACGCAGCGACCGCTGCGCGCTGACCGTGGTCAGCCGCTCGTCGGCCAACCGCACCGGCACCGGCGCTATGCGATGCGCCAGCGCATCGGCCAGTCCGATGGCGTCGCGGGCGGCCGGACCGATCCGGTCGGCCAGGGTGCGCGGCAGCCCAACGACCACCTCGACGGCGTCCAACTCGGCGACCAGGCCGGCCAGCCGGCGCAGATGCGCACCGGAGCGGTCACGGCGAACGGTCTCCACCGGGCTGGCCAAAATAGCATCCGGGTCACTGCAGGCCACCCCGATGCGCACCCCCCCGACGTCCACGCCGAGGCGTCGTCCGCGGCCGGGGTCGTCGGAGCCCCCGGGTCGGTCGGGAGCACGGTAGCGAGGTGCGGTCATCAGGGCTGGCTCTGCGCTATCTCGGCCCGGACCGCGTGGAGAGCGGCGTCGATGCCCGCTGGATTCTTTCCCGACCCTTGTGCCAGGTCGGCCTTTCCACCGCCCCGGCCGTCCACCGCCGAAGCCAGCAGCTTGCCGAGATCGTCGGCGCGCAACCCCAGTTCCTGCGCGGCCCGGTTGGCGGCCACCGCATAGGGCACGGCGCCATCACCCTCGGCGACCAACGCCACTACCGCCGGATCGGCACCCAGCTTGGCGCGGATGTCACCGGCCAGCGAACGCAGGTCAGCCGCCGTCATAGCGCCCGGCAGCCGCTGCGCCACCACCCGGACGTCACCGATGCGTTCGGACCCGGCGGCGGCGCTGGCCGCGACGGCGCGTGCCGACGCCAGCCGGGTGCGTTCGAGTTCACGTTCAGCCGTCTTGAGCCGGTCCACCAGGTTGGCGACCCGGGCCGGCACCTGCGCGGAGGGCACCTTCAGCGACGCCGCCAGCCCGGCCATCAATGCCCGCTCCTTGGCCAGGTGCCGAAACGACTCCAGCCCGACATAGGCCTCCACCCGGCGCACCCCGGAGCCGACCG
>NZ_JBYCKY010000610.1:0-5598 GCF_057473605.1 Mycobacterium sp. TH-M82
GTGCTCCGGAGATCATCGTCAACAACGAGAAGCGGATGCTGCAGGAGTCGGTGGACGCGTTGTTCGACAACGGTCGTCGGGGCCGGCCGGTGACCGGGCCGGGCAACCGTCCGCTGAAATCGCTGTCCGATCTGCTCAAGGGCAAACAGGGCCGGTTCCGGCAGAACCTGCTCGGCAAGCGCGTCGACTACTCCGGCCGCAGCGTGATCGTGGTCGGCCCGCAGCTCAAGCTGCACCAGTGCGGCCTGCCCAAGCTGATGGCGCTGGAGCTGTTCAAGCCGTTCGTGATGAAGCGCCTAGTCGACCTCAACCATGCGCAGAACATCAAGAGCGCCAAGCGGATGGTGGAGCGCCAGCGCCCGCAG
Organism: Mycobacterium sp. TH-M82; assembly: GCF_057473605.1. Lineage (NCBI taxonomy): Bacteria > Bacillati > Actinomycetota > Actinomycetes > Mycobacteriales > Mycobacteriaceae > Mycobacterium > Mycobacterium sp. TH-M82. The sequence continues at coordinate 366 of NZ_JBYCKY010000610.1, forward strand.
GTGTGGGATGTGCTCGAAGAGGTCATCGCCGAGCACCCGGTGCTGCTCAACCGCGCGCCCACCCTGCACCGGCTGGGTATTCAGGCGTTCGAGCCGATGTTGGTGGAAGGCAAGGCGATTCAGCTGCACCCGCTGGTGTGTGAGGCGTTCAACGCCGACTTCGACGGGGACCAGATGGCGGTGCACCTGCCGCTCTCCGCCGAGGCGCAGGCCGAGGCCCGCATCCTGATGCTGTCTTCGAACAACATCCTGTCCCCGGCGTCCGGACGTCCGCTGGCGATGCCGCGGCTGGACATGGTGACCGGGCTCTACTACCTGACCACCGAGGTTCCCGGTGACACCGGTGAATACACCCCGGCTGCCAAAGACCGCCCGGAGTCCGGCGTGTACTCCTCGCCGGCGGAGGCGATCATGGCGCTGGACCGCGGGGTTCTGAGCGTGCGGGCCAAGATCAAGGTGCGGCTGTCGGCGCTGCGCCCGCCGGCCGAGGTGGAGACTGAGCTGTTCGGCGAGAGCGGTTGGCGGCCGGGCGATTCCTGGATGGCGGAGACCACGCTGGGCCGGGTGATGTTCAACGAGCTGCTGCCGGTGGGCTATCCGTTCCTGAACACGCAGATGCACAAGAAGGTTCAGGCCGTCATCGTCAACGACCTCGCCGAGCGCTATCCGATGATCGTGGTCGCCCAGACGGTGGACAAGCTCAAGGATGCCGGTTTCTACTGGGCCACCCGTTCCGGTGTGACGGTGTCGATGGCCGACGTGTTGGTGCCGCCGAACAAGGCCGAGATCCTCGACGCCTACGAGGCGCGGGCGGACAAGGTGGAAAAGCAGTTCCAGCGCGGGGCGTTGAATCACGACGAGCGCAACGAGGCGCTGGTGGAGATCTGGAAGGAAGCCACCGACGAGGTGGGTGAGGCGCTGCGCGAGCACTATCCCGACGACAACCCGATCATCACGATCGTGGACTCCGGTGCCACCGGTAACTTCACCCAGACCCGCACCCTGGCCGGGATGAAGGGGCTGGTGACCAATCCGAAGGGTGAGTTCATCCCGCGGCCGATCAAGTCGAGCTTCCGTGAGGGCCTGACGGTGCTGGAGTACTTCATCAACACCCACGGTGCTCGAAAGGGCTTGGCGGACACCGCGTTGCGGACCGCCGACTCGGGTTATCTGACCCGCCGCCTGGTCGACGTGAGCCAGGATGTGATCGTGCGCGAGGGCGACTGCGGAACCGAGCGCGGCATTGTCGTCGAGCTGGCGCAACGCCAGCCCGACGGAACACTGATCCGCAATCCGTTCATCGAGACGTCGGCGTATGCGCGGACACTGGCCGCGGACGCGGTCGGCGAGGACGGTGAGGTCGTCGTCGAGCGCGGCCATGACCTGGGTGACCCGGCGATCGAGGCGTTGCTGGCGGCGGGGATCACGAGCGTGAAGGTGCGTTCGGTGCTGACCTGCGCCACCGGCACCGGGGTGTGCGCGATCTGTTACGGCCGGTCGATGGCCACCGGAAAGCTGGTGGACATCGGTGAGGCCGTCGGCATCGTCGCCGCCCAATCCATCGGCGAGCCCGGTACCCAGCTGACCATGCGCACCTTCCACCAGGGTGGTGTCGGTGAGGACATCACCGGTGGCCTGCCCCGGGTGCAGGAACTGTTCGAGGCCCGGGTGCCGCGCGGCAAGGCGCCGATCGCCGACGTGTCCGGACGGATCCGGCTCGAGGAGGGTGACCGCTTCTACAAGATCACCATCGTGCCCGACGACGGTGGCGAGGAGATGGTCTACGACAAGCTCTCCAAGCGCCAGCGCCTGCGGGTGTTCAAGCACGAGGACGGCAGCGAGCGGCTGCTGGCCGACGGCGACCACGTCGAGGTGGGCCAGCAGCTGATGGAGGGCTCGGCCGACCCGCACGAGGTGCTGCGGGTGCAGGGTCCGCGTGAGGTGCAGATCCACCTGGTCAAAGAGGTGCAGCAGGTCTACCGAGCGCAGGGCGTGTCGATCCACGACAAGCACATCGAGGTGATCGTCCGGCAGATGCTGCGCCGGGTGACCATCATCGACTCGGGTTCGACCGAGTTTCTGCCCGGCTCGTTGACCGAGCGTGCCGAGTTCGAGTCCGAGAACCGTCGGGTGGTGGCCGAGGGTGGCGAGCCCGCGGCCGGCCGCCCGGTGCTGATGGGGATCACCAAGGCCTCGCTGGCCACCGACTCGTGGCTGAGCGCGGCGTCGTTCCAGGAGACCACCCGGGTGCTCACCGACGCGGCGATCAACTGCCGCAGCGACCGGCTGCACGGCCTGAAGGAGAACGTGATCATCGGCAAGCTGATCCCGGCCGGTACCGGGATTCCCCGCTACCGTGACATCGCGGTGCAGCCGACCGAGGAGGCACGGGCCGCCGCGTACACGATCCCGTCCTATGAGGACCAGTACTACAGCCCGGACTTCGGCGCGGCCACCGGTGCCGCGGTGCCGCTGGACGACTACGGTTACAGCGACTACCGCTGACTTCCCCGGCGCGAGCGGCGTTTCGCCGAGCGTGAACTGGTGGCGAGTTTTCGACGAAAAGCCCGCCACAGCTTCACACTCGGCGTCTGGGGCGGGCTGCGGCGAGGGGGCAGAGGGAGAGAGGGAGCAGTAGACGCTTGTTGATCGGTTCGCATGTGCGCCCAAAGAATCCCATCGCCGCCGCGGCGGCCGACGGCGCCGACGTGGTGCAGATCTTCCTGGGCAACCCGCAGAGCTGGAAGCCGCCCGAGCCCCGCGATGACGCCGCCGTGCTGCGGGGGGCGGCGCTGCCGATCTATGTGCACGCGCCCTACCTGATCAACGTCGCCTCGCCGAATAACCGGGTGCGTATCCCGTCGCGCAAGGCCCTGCAGCAGACCTGCGACGCCGCGGCGGAGATCGGCGCGAAGGCGGTGATCGTGCACGGCGGGCACGTCAGCGCCGATGACGACGACCTGGAGGCCGGTTTCGTCCGTTGGCGCAAGGCACTCGACCGGTTGGAGACGACGGTTCCGGTCTACCTGGAGAACACCGCCGGCGGCGAGCATGCAATGGCCCGCCGTTTCGACACCATCGCCGCGCTGTGGGATCACATCGGTGCGACCGGTGTGGGGTTCTGCCTGGACACCTGTCACACCTGGGCTTCGGGTGAGTCGCTGCCCGGCGCGGTGGACCGGATCACGGCCATCACCGGGCGCATCGACCTGGTGCACTGCAACGACTCCAAGGATGCCGCGGGCTCGGGGCGGGACCGGCACGCCAACTTCGGCGCCGGGCAGATCGATCCGGAGCTGCTGGTCGCGGTGGTCGAGGCGGCCGGTGCGACGGTGATCTGCGAGACCGCCGAAGAGGGACGCAAGGACGACATTGCGTTCCTGCGCGAGCGCGTCGGCTGATCGGCGGCCGTCGGGGTGCGCGGGAGGCGTAGCCCGCGGGCCTCGGCGCCGCAGACGTGGAGATGGCGCCGGACGCCATCGCCAAAGCGTTAGCCCGCCGCGCCGGCGGCGCCGGTCACACCCGCCTTGCCGGTCGGGCCGATCGCGCCGGCCGTGCCGTCTTGGCCGACGATGACCGACGAGCCGCCGTCTCCGCCGGTACCGGGTGTGCCGGCGGCACCGCCGTCTCCGCCGGTGCCGCCGGCGCCACCGGGGCTGCCCGCGCCACCAGTGCCGCCGTCGCCGCCGTCGCCGCCGTCACCCGCCGCGCCGCCGTTTCCGCCGTTGCCGCCCTGGCCCAAAATGCCACCGGTGCCGCCGGCCCCACCGGCACCGCCCTGGCCGCCCACGGCGCCGAGGCCGCCTTCACCGCCGGTTCCGGCGGTAACAGTGGCCGACGCGACGCCGCCGGTGCCGCCGACACCGCCGACACCGCCGTTGCCGGCCGCGCCGCCGTCGCCGCCGTTCCCGCCGTCGCTGAACAGCAGCCCGCCGCGCCCGCCCTCCCCGCCGGCCCCGCCCGAGCCGGCGACGGCGCCCTCCCCGCCGGTGCCGCCCGTGTCGCCTGGGGTGGTGGCGTCGGCGCCGGCGATGCCGACGCCACCGTCGCCGCCGTCGCCGCCGTTACCGCCGTTACCGCCCAGACCGAACAATTGCCCGCCGGCACCGCCGTTCCCTCCAGCCGCGCCGGCGTAAGAGGCGGTGGTGGCGGAGCCGCCGTCACCGCCGTCACCGCCGTTGCCGATCAGCAACCCCCCGTTCCCGCCGACCCCGCCGGCCGTGCCCGCCCCGCCGTCACCGCCGGCACCGCCGTTGCCGATCAGCCCGGCATTGCCGCCGTTACCGACGCCCACACCGGCCGTCGTGGAGCTGTAGCCGGCGCCGCCGTCGCCGAAGAGAATCCCGCCGGCACCACCAGTGGGGTCCGCCTCCGTTCCGGGAGCGCCGTTGCCGATCAGATCGACGCCGAGCAACGTGTCGGTGGGAAAATTGATCACATTGTCGATTGCCGAACCGATTGGGCTAGTAACCCAGGCTTCGCCGAGGTGGTAAAACGGCAGATAGATCGCCTGGACCAGGGTGTTAGCGAAACTGGGATCGGCTGCTGCCGTGGCGCCGGCCAAACCCGCGACCGGGTCGACGAGATCGGTCAAAGGCTGGACTATGGGGTCGATGACGAGCTCGACGATGTCGGCGTGGGCGGTGGACGAGGTGGTCAGCGGGGCCATCCCCGCCGCCAGCACCGCACCGGCAGCCGTGCCCAGGCCGATCATGCGGCGATGCCGACGTGTCTTGGCGGGGCATGACGTGCGATTTCGCGTGCTGCAATCCTGAGCCATCGTCGGGCCTTTCTGAAAGTCAGACAATTTCCCCGCCAGCGTTGATTAAAACAGCCATGACGATACTCCCCGAGCGGCCTGCCCACCCCGCCCAAAGAAATCTCCGCGCGCACCCGGGTCTTACAGCTCTTGTGCAATTGTCGAAAATCTGTAACATCGACGGCATGCCCGACACCCACACCGTCACCAACCAGGTTCCCCCGCTGCACGACTACAACCCGGCGTCATCGCCGGTGCTCGTCGAATCGCTGATCCGCGAGGGCGGAGGTTGGGGCGTCGACGAGGTCATCGAACTCGGCGCCATCTCCGGTTCCCGACAAGCCCAGCGCTGGGGTGAGCTGGCCGACCGCAACCGTCCGATCCTGCACACCCACGACGCCACCGGCCACCGCGTCGACGAGGTCGAGTACGACCCCGCCTACCACGAGCTGATGCGCACCGCGATCGGCCACG
>NZ_JBYCKY010000611.1:0-3037 GCF_057473605.1 Mycobacterium sp. TH-M82
ACTGGGTGCACCTGATGATGGCGTCGCAAACCATCGAAAGCCGTGCCGAGAAGCTGATGGAGAACATGGGCTACCGGTTGGTGCTCAAGGCGCAGACGGCCGGCGCGGCGCAAGCCGCCGGCGTGCCGAACGCGGTGAACCTGCCGGGCAAGGCCGGCTTGGGTTATTTCCGCAAGAGCGGCGAGGAGGTGATCCGCTTCCAGGCGGAGTTCCTGTGGCGCGACTACCACCGCGGCGGTCTGTTCGACGACGAGCAGCTGCCGATGGTGCACGCCGCCGACTACGTCCAGCCGCAACTGTTCACCACCGCCTTCGCCCCGCGGGAGGTGACCGGGGTCGCGGCGCAGGTCGAGGCGGCCGAGGAGGCCGAGGCGGTACCGGGCAGCGCGATCAGCGACCAGCCGGACGGCTCGGCCGAGCCGGCTCAGGAGACCGGAGAGACCGCAGAGAACCTGGAGGAGGAAGACGCGATTCGGGTAGCGAAGGTCGGGACGGTGATCATCGACCAGCTGCGCCGGATCGACTTCGAGCCCTATCGGTTGTGGCAGCCGCCACTGGACGTGCCCACACCCGTCGATGAGTTGGTGAACCGCTACCTGGGCCATCCCTGGCAACAGGACTACGGCACCCGCAAGGATCTGGTGTTCCCGATCGGGATCATCGACCGGCCGTTCAAACACGACCAGCCGCCGTGGACTGTGGACACCTCCGGGCCCGGCGCCAACGTGCTGATCCTGGGTTCCGGTGGGTCGGGCAAGACCACGGCGCTACAGACGCTGATCTGCTCGGCAGCGTTGATCCACACCCCGGAACAAATCCAGTTCTACTGCCTGGCCTACAGCGGCACCGCGCTGACCACGGTGGCCGGACTGCCGCACGTGGGCAGCGTCTGCGGGCCCACCGACCCGGACGGCGTGCGCCGCACGGTGGCCGAACTGCTGGCGCTGATGCGGGGACGCAAACGCAGCTTCCTCGAGCACGACGTCGCATCGATGGCCGTATTCCGGCGTCGGAAGTTCGATGGCGCGCCCGGGCAGGTGCCCAACGACGGCTTCGGCGACGTCTACCTGGTGATCGACAACTACCGGGCGCTGTCCGAGGACAACGAGGTGCTCGTCGAGCAGGTCAACCAGATCATCAACCAGGGGCCGTCCTTCGGGGTGCACGTGATCGTCACCGCCGACCGCGAGTCCGAGCTGCGCCCACCGGTGCGCAGCGGTTTCGGATCCCGGGTGGAGCTGCGGCTGGCGGCGGTCGAGGATGCCAAGCTGGTGCGGTCCCGGTTCGCCAAGGACGTCCCGGCCAAGCCGGGCCGGGGCATGGTCGCGGTGAACTATGTGCGGCTCGACAGCGATCCCCAGGCGGGTTTGCACACCCTGATCGCCCGGCCGGCGATGAGTGACGCCCTAGAAGAAATATTCGAGTCCGACAGCGTGGCCGCTGCCGTAAGCCAGGTAGCTGTGGGTCGGGTCCGCCCGGTGCGCAGGCTGCCGGCCCGGTTCGGGCTGGACGAGGTCCGGGCGGTCGCAGCGACAGACCAGCGCGAGGGTGTGGGCGCCGGCGGGATCGCCTGGGCCATATCGGAGCTGGATCTGCGGCCGGTCTATCTGAACTTCGCCGAGAACGGCCACCTGATGGTGACCGGACGACGCGAGTGTGGGCGCACCACGACGTTGGCCACCATCATGCGTGAGATCGAGCGGGTGTATGCGCCCGGCGCCAGCACCGCGCCGGAAACGTCAGACCCGTCGGCGCAGGTGTGGCTGGTCGATCCGCGCCGTCAGCTGCTGACCACACTGGGTTCTGATTACGTGGAGAAATTCGCGTACAACATGGACGGCGTGGTCGCGCTGATCAGCGAGTTGGCGGCCACACTGGCCGGACGCGAGCCGCCCCCCGGCCTGTCGGCGGAGCAGCTGCTGGCGCATGCCTGGTGGACCGGACCGGAGATTTTTTTGATCATCGACGATGCCCAGCAGTTCCCGCCGGGCTTCGACTCGCCGTTCCAGAAGGCCGCCCCGTGGGTGACCCGGTCGGCGGATGTGGGGTTGCACGTGATCGCAACCCGCACCTTCGGCGGCTGGTCGTCGGCGGGCAGCGATCCGCTGCTGCGGGCCCTGCACCAGGCCAATGCGCCGCTGCTGGTGATGGATGCCGATCCCGACGAGGGTTTCATCCGCGGCAAGATGAAGGGCGGCCCGCTGCCCCGCGGGCGTGGGCTGCTGATGGCCGAGGACACCGGCGTGTTCGTCCAGGTAGCGGCCACCGAGCTGCGCGGGGCGCCGGCCCGGGAGCGCGCCGCCACTCCAGCGGGATAGGCTCTCTTCGACAGCCGGCCGACTCGCAGTGTTACGGGTTCAGATTGCCAGGTGAACAATTGTTGCCAGTGGGTGAACAGTTAGCGTTGTAGGCGGCAGCGACCGGTCCGGGCATTTATGCTGTAGTCCCGGAGCGACTGTCAAAGGCGAGTATGAGGAGGAACCCCAATGTCGTTCGTGACCGCACAACCGGAGGCGCTATCGGCTGCAGCAGCCAACCTCAGTGGTATCGGGTCGGCGCTGAGCGCCCAGAACGCGGCCGCGGCCGCCCCGACCACCGGAGTGTTGCCGCCCGCGGCCGATGAGGTATCGGCGCTGACCGCGGCACAGTTCGCCGCGCACGCGCAGATGTATCAGGAGATCAGCGCACAGGCGGCAGCCATCCACGAGATGTTCGTGGCCACCCTGAACGGCAGTGCGGGCTCGTATGCGGCCACCGAGGCCGCCAACGCGGCCGCAGCGGGTTGAGCAGGTAGGAGCATGCATGCGTTTCAGATGATCGGCCGGTACGCTATGGCGTGACCTGCAGCTACCCGCCGGCCGACAACAACCAGCGACAACAACAGCCAATAACCAGCCACAGTCAATAGGTTTCAGGTAAGGAGACAGTTTCATGGCAACGCGTTTTATGACCGATCCGGATGCGATGCGGGCGATGGCGGGCCGTTTCGATGTGCACGCTCAGACCGTGGAGGACGAGGCCCGCAAGATGATGGCGT
>NZ_JBYCKY010000612.1:0-1340 GCF_057473605.1 Mycobacterium sp. TH-M82
GATACCCGGCGCGCCTCGGTGTGATGCCCCGCGATGGCGGCAACGCCGACATCAGGTGGTTCGATATCGAACCCTGCTACGTCTACCATCCGCTCAACGCCTACTCGGAAACCCGTGACGACGCCGAGGTGCTGGTGCTCGACGTGGTGCGCTACGGGCGGATGTTCGACCGCGACCGGCGCGGCCCCGGCGACAGCCGGCCCACCTTGGACCGTTGGACCATCAACCTGGCCACCGGGGCGGTGACCAGCGAACGCCGCGACGAGCGTTCGCAGGAATTCCCCCGGATCAACGAGACCCTGCTGGGCGGCAAGCACCGGTTCGGCTACACCGTCGGCGTCGAGGGCGGCTTCGTCGGTGGAGCCGCCACCCCGATGTCCACCGCGCTGTACAAGCACGACTTCACCGCGGATTCCAGCATGGTCGCCCCGCTGGACCCGGACCTGCTGATCGGTGAGATGTCCTTCATTCCCCGCCCCGGCGACTCAACCGGGGAAAGCGCCGAAGACGACGGCATCCTGATCGGCTACGGCTATCACCGCGGCCGCGACGAGGGCCAACTGCTGTTGCGCGACGCCCAAACCTGCGAGCCGGTGGCTACCGTGCACCTGCCGCAGCGGGTGCCGATGGGCTTCCACGGCAACTGGGCGCCGGCCGGCTGAGGAGAAATTATTTCTCGCCCGACATCGTGACCAGCCACCGACCGGGTGCTATACAGTGACCTAAGCCTCAGCGGCCCGCACGGCCGGGGTAGGGAGAGCGAGCGTCGCGGAAGGACCGCCTAATGGGTGTTGCCATCGAGGTAGAAGGGCTGACCAAGTCCTTCGGGCCGGCCCGGATCTGGGAAGATGTCACCTTGACCATCCCGCCCGGTGAGGTCAGCGTGTTGCTGGGTCCCTCGGGCACCGGCAAGTCCGTCTTCCTGAAGTCGCTGATCGGACTGCTGCGCCCGGAGCGCGGTTCGATCATCATCGACGGCACCGACATCCTCGAGTGCACGGCCAAGGAACTCTACGAGATCCGCACGCTGTTCGGGGTGATGTTTCAGGACGGCGCGCTGTTTGGGTCGATGAACCTGTTCGACAACACCGCGTTCCCGCTGCGCGAGCACACCAAGAAGAAAGAGAGCGAGATCCGTGACATTGTCATGGAGAAGCTCGAGATGGTCGGCCTGACCGGCGACGAGAACAAGTTTCCCGGTGAGATCTCCGGCGGTATGCGCAAGCGTGCCGGCCTGGCCCGCTCGCTGGTGCTCGACCCGCAGATCATCCTGTGCGACGAGCCGGACTCCGGCCTGGACCCGGTGCGCACCGCCTACCTGAGCCAGCTGCTCCTCGACA
>NZ_JBYCKY010000613.1:0-1173 GCF_057473605.1 Mycobacterium sp. TH-M82
AACCGCGCCCCGGCGGCCCGATTCTCCGCGCGGGTCGCCGACGTCATCCGATCGACCAACGCCGCCACCTCAATCGTGCTATCGAACATGTCTTCGACCCTAGAGCGGGGGTCCGACATTGATCGGAGCTGCCGCCGGACAGCTGGACACACACACGCCGGCCTGACGCCTCGACCCCGACTGCTCGATGTTCCAGCAAACCAACGGCGTCTAGCACCCCGGACCCAGCCTTAGGTGCCGGACACCCACCACACGCTGTCGACCCGCGCCCGACAGCGGTAGCCACAACTGCGCGGTATCGTAGGCAGAACTGCGCGGTATCGACGTGCGCTTCCGGTACACCTTCACCTACGTCACAGCGCACCTGCCCGACGGCGACACCACCCCACTGATGCGACTTCGCTACCGCGGATCGGCCTCCCGCTGGGGCTTAGCTACTCAGCCCGGGATGATCTCGAAGCGGGTCCTGCCGTGAATCCGGTAAACCCGGAAGTCTGCGTCCAGGGTGAAGATTCGTCGGTCGCCGCGTTCTTCGGCCAGCGCGACGAGAGTGGCGTCGGCGAGGTCCATTGGCTGGTCGGCATATTTGTCCATCAGCGCCGCACTTCGTTCGAGCGTCGCGGTTGCGAGGTCTGCGATGTCCAGCCGCCCGTTCAGCAGCAGCGTCCAGAGGGCATACTGGCCGGCCGCGCCACCGGCTCGACCCAGCACATACATCGCCTCGGTGAACGCCGGCCAGGTGATAACCAGCGGCGGTGTCAGCGTACGGAGTGTCAGGACACACGTTTCGTGGTCGGCTTCGTCGGCATCGATCAACGCGACCAGTGGACCCGCGTCGGTGAGAGTCACCGGCTACGTCGACGCTCGCTGACGGCGTCGACGAAAACTTTTCCGGTCTGACGAGCCCTACCGCCGCCGGCCGCCGCCGTTAGTCCTCTTCCACCTTCGCCATGGCTAGGACGTCCAGCCGCTTGTCGAGTTCGGCCTCGGAGAGTTTGTCGCCGATCAGCCCGCGGTCGATCACGGCCTGGCGGATCGTCTTGTGCTCCTTGAGCGCCTCCTTGGCCACCGCGGCGGCTTCCTCGTAACCGATCGCGGAGTTCAGCGGCGTCACGATCGACGGACTGGATTCGGCCAGCTCGCGCAGATGCTCGACGTTGGCGGTCAGCCCGG
>NZ_JBYCKY010000614.1:0-8333 GCF_057473605.1 Mycobacterium sp. TH-M82
TCCCGTAATCGGTGCCCGCCGCGATCGCCAGCATCACCATGATGTTGACCGCGAATGTGGTGAGGCCCATGACGTTGTGATATCCAAGGAACGCGACTACCCCTCGGGCGCAGGACAATTCCAGCAGCGTCAGGAAAAGCTGCGCCAACATCGTGGTGAGCGATCGAAAGACGACCAGCAACATGATCGCGACCGCGCCGATGGTGAACAGCGTGATCTTCCCCAGGCTCGCGTCGCCGATTGCCCGCAGGTCTGCGGTGAGCGCCGCCGGTCCGGTGACATACGCCTGTACGCCGGGTGGCGCCGGGGTGTCGGCGACCGCCTTGCGAACCGCTTCGACGGATTCATTGGCGTAGGTGGTGCCCTGGTTGCCGACAAGGTTGAGCAGGACATAGGCGCTCTTGGCGTCGGCGCTCTGGACACCGGCCGCGGTTAGTCTGTCGCTCCAGAAATCCTGAATATGCTCGACGTACGCGGGGTTTTTTGCCAGCTTCTTGAGTATTTCGTCGTAGTAGTGATGGGCGGTCTCCCCGAGTTCCTGCTGTCCCTCCAGAACCAGCATCACCGTGCTATTGGAGTTGTATTCCTTGAAATTCTGGCCGACCCGCATCATCGCCTGCATCGACGGGGCGTCCATCGGAGCCAGCGGTGTCGAGTGCTCCTCGGAGATCACTTCCAGCTGCGGAACCAGGGTGTTCACCGCGATGGTGAGCAGCACCCAGAAGACGATGATCGGTACCGCGAAGATGCGCACCATGTGTGCGAAGAACGGCCGCTTACCGCGGGTGTCGGTGTGTCTGGCAGTGGGCGCCGTCATCCGGATTTCACCAGGCAGAAGGTCTGGGCGTTGCCGCCGACGGCGCGCCGTTCGTCGAGAAGCCGATTGTCGATCTTGATGCGGCAGCCGATTTCGCCGGTGTTCCCCTGCGCCGAGATGTTGGCCATGACCGCGGGGAGGACGGTGACGACGGTGTACGACCACGGCAGTGGCACGCCGTCGAGCTGGTGGACGTTGGCCTCGGCGTCCCAGTAGTTGATGCTGGCGGTGGTACCGGGGGGGCCGAAAACCTCGTAGCCGATGTATTTCGGATTGAACTGCACGATCTCGATCCCCGCGCCCGCGTTGGCGTTGAGATCCTGAGACGCGAAGATCCGGTGCAGCCGTGCGACGGCCACGCTGGAAACAGCGATCACCACCACGAAGACCAGTGGTATCCATGCCTTTTTGAGGCCGCGGGTAGCGGAGATCGCCTTCACCTCACCGCCTTCCGCCAGTCCGTCGCGAATCACCCGAGGGGCAGCATAACCTTCGCTTGTCTAAGGATCGTAGGGGGTGCGTCTCTGCGGCGCAGGAATTCGGGTCAGCAGATCCCGCCTGTTGGCGCTGAGCGTCACCGGGGCCGAGCGTAGGCCGAAGCGCTCCGCTACCATGCCGTCATGGCCGCTGTGATACATCGACTCTCGACTGGCGCCGCGCTTGTCGCGCTTGCCGCGCTGACCGCCGTGGCGGTGCCGGTGCTTTCCGGCTGTGCCAACAGCGACAAGGCCGGCCCGGCCAGTTCCCCGCTGGCGACGACCACCACCTCCGGTGCATCGTGGTCCCGGCCGGACAGCCCGCCCGACCCGCAGACGCTGTTGCGCGCCGCAGCGACGGCCGTCGCGAAAGCGCCGGATACCACGCTGACTTTCATCGAAAGCGAGACCGACGACGCGGGAACCTGGAAGGTTCGGTTGACCAGCCCGGACGGCACCGAGCAGCAGCTGAAAATCGGCGTCGACGGCATCACCGTGCTGGTCGGGCCCACCCTCAACAACGACAGCGCCGCAGACAAGGAAAAACGCCGCGCCCTGTTGCACGGGGCGCAGGCCGCGCAACTGGACTACCGGACGGCGGTGGACAAGATGCTGGCGGCGGTGCCGAACGGCTCGATCACCGAACTGAAGCTCACCGGCACCGACGCCACCACCGACTGGGAAGCCCAAGTGTGGGACACCTACCTGGTCGAACACGAAGTCACCGTCAACGCGGTCTCCGGTGACCTGGTGGCTAACAAGCAGGTCTGACCTTCGGCCCGGCCCGGCCGGTGACCGGCGGCAGGTCGGCCAGCGTGATAATGCCCGGTCGCGCGGCGACCACCGCCGGAACCGCATTGGTGACCGGCATCGCGGTGTAGATCGAGCCCAGCCCGCCGAAGCCCGGTTCGGCCCAATTCTTCGGCGGCAGGCAGTGGATGACGGTGCGCATGTTGGGTACCCCGAACAGCTGAATCACATGGCCGTCCGCCACCGGTTTGGGCGGCGTGACGTGATCGCCCATCACCCAATTGAATCCGACGCTGACCACATTGCGCCCGCCGGCCCAGCCGCGGTGGTACCCGTAGACGCTGCCGACGGTTCCGGCGGGGATTCGCATGAAGCCCAGGTCGCTGTCCCTGGTGGCCGCGGTGAACTGTACGTCGAAGCTCACGCGGTCCAGCTCCGCTCCGATCGCGTCGGCCATCATCGCCGCCGACTCGGCGAATACCTCGGATTCGGCGCGCACACTTTCGGCCAGGCCGGGAGTGTCGGGATCCTGCGAGAAACCCATCGCTGCCATGGTGCCCGCCGACTGGTAGCTCGAGCAGTCGACCGACTCGGTAATGCGAATCTCGTCGACCCGCTCGCAGCAACCGGACAGCACCATGCCGACCATGTTGGTGATCCCGGGATGTGCCCCGCTGCCAAAGATCGTCGACTGCCCCGCTGAGCAGGCGTCTTCGATGCGTTTGCGGTCTGCGGGACTCTGTTTGCCGCCGGTGATCCAGGCCGCCGTGGAACAGACGTTTACGCCGGCCTCCAGCAGCCGGACCAGCTCATCGACGCTGGGCCAGAGCGGGTTGTAGCAGCACGCGTCCGGTTTAAGCGTGAGCAGTGCGTCGACGTCGTTGGTGGCGGTGATCCCGGTGGGTTCCGGCCAGCCGGCCAGCTGGGCGGCGTCGATGCCGACCTTGTCGGGACCGTGTGCGTAGACGCCGACCAACTCCATGTCGGGCCGGCCGATGATCGCGTGCAGCGATCGCCGTCCGACGTTGCCGGTCGTCCACTGGATTACCCGCAGCGGCGTGCTCATGGTTCCCTACCATATGGGGGCTTCTTCTGAGGCCACTCCTCTGTCGCGACTTGGCGGGGCCTCCCGTTTGTGCAGGGGCTACAGCGTGACGACGTCGTAGTCGCCGAGGTGGTCGACAAGGACATGCAACTGGTCCTGCGACGACCCCAGGGTGTACTCGATCGCGGTGAGCCGGGCGGCGTAATGGCCGACCGGATACTCCCAGGTCATGCCGATACCGCCGTGCAACTGAATTGCCTCCTGGGCGATGTGCCGCCCGGACCGCCCGACCTGCAGTTTGGCCCGCGCCGCGATCACCGGGTCGATGGTGCCGTCGGCGATCGACATTGCGGCGTAGAAGTTCATGCTGCGGGCCATCTCCAACGAGACGTACATGTCGGCAGCGCGCTGGGTCAGGGTCTGGAACGTGTTGAGGGTGACCCCGAACTGCTTACGGGTCTTGAGGTATTCGGTGGTAAGCCGCAACGCCTCCTCCATCGCGCCGACCGCCTCGGCGCACAGCGCCGACTGGGTGCGGATGACGGTCCCGGCAATTGCCGCAGACGCGTCGACCGGGGCGCCGAGCGGCTGCGCGGGTGTGCGGTCCAGATCGATCTGCGCGGCACGCTGGCCGTCGAAGGTCCGGTACGGATGGCGGTTGACGGTCGGCGCATCCACCAGGAACAAGCCGGTACCGCCGTCCGGCAGCGCCGCGCTGACCACCAGCGTGTCGGCGCATTCGCCAGCCGGGACGGGGTTCTTCCGACCGCTCAACAGCCACGATTCACCATGTGGGAGTGCAGCGGTCGTCACAGCCGACGCAACCGAACGCATTCCCGGTTCGAGGTGCGCGAACGCGAGCATCCGTCGGCCTGCCGCAACTTCCTCGACCAGCGCGTGCTGTTCGGCGTTACCCTGCTCGACGACCAGCCTGCCCGGCCCCAATGCCGCCGCGAAGATGGGTTCGGGCGCCAGGCGCCGCCCGATCTCGGTCAGCACCAGCAGGATCTCGATCGGACCGGACTCGCTCGAGTCGAAACCGAGTCCGAGAATCCCGGCCTCGGCCAGCTGCTTCCACACTTCGCGGCTCCAGCCCAGGTCGGTCGCCACGACGCTGTTACGGCTTTCCGTGTCATAGCTGCGAAACACCAAGTCGTGGACGGTTTCCCGCAGCAGGACCTGTTCGTCGCTCAAATGGAAGTCCATGGCCGCCTCACAAAC
Source organism: Mycobacterium sp. TH-M82 (assembly GCF_057473605.1). Taxonomy (NCBI): domain Bacteria; kingdom Bacillati; phylum Actinomycetota; class Actinomycetes; order Mycobacteriales; family Mycobacteriaceae; genus Mycobacterium; species Mycobacterium sp. TH-M82. Next base: position 4,310 of record NZ_JBYCKY010000614.1, read on the forward strand.
CCAGGATGGTGGACGCGATGACGGTTCGTTGAATTTCGTTGCTGCCACCATAAATCGATGCCTTGCGGTAGTTGAGATACCGCGGTGCGGCCCGCCGCGCCCACCCCGGTGATGCGATGTCGCTGTCGTCACCGTCGGCGAACGGCAACGCGTCGGGGCCGGCCACCTCGACCAGCAGCTCGATCGTCGCCTGCTGCAGTTGACTGCCGTGCAGCTTGAGTACCGACGACGCTGGGTTGGGTCTGCCGCGCGCAGAACCGGTCGCCACCCGCATCTGAGTGAGTTCCAGTGCCAGCAACCCGTTTTCAGCCTCGGCCAACCTGGCCGCGAACAGCGGGTCGAAGAGCATGCCTGTCGCTGCGGCGTGTTTTTTCACCTCGGCCAGCAGGACCTTGGTGCGGCCCACCCCGGCGATGCCGGTCCGCTCGTTGCCCAGCAGGAACTTCGCGTACATCCAGCCGTGATTCTCCTCGCCGACCAGCTGGGTGGCGGGCACCCGGACGTCGGAGAAGAACACCTCGTTGACCTCCACGCCGCCGTCGATGAGCTTGATCGGTCGCATAGTGACACCCGGCGTCGACACCTCGAACAGCAGAAACGAGATGCCGGCCTGGCGTTTCGGCGCCTGCGGGTCAGTGCGCACCAGGCAGAAGATCCAGTCCGCGTACTGACCCAGCGTGGTCCAGGTCTTCTGCCCGTTGACGATGTAGCCGTCACCGTCCCATGTCGCGGTGGTGCGCAACGACGCCAGGTCCGAGCCGGCTTCCGGTTCGGAAAAGCCCTGACACCACCAGATATCCAGGTTCGCGGTGGCGGGCAGGAAGCGTTTCTTGAGCTCAGGGGAACCGAATTCGGCGATTACCGGGCCGACCATCGTGGTGTTGAAGCTCAGCGGCTCCGGCACGCATGCCAGCTGCATCTCGTCGAGCCAGATCTGCTTTTGGATGGCTGTCCAGTCCTTGCCGCCCCACTCGACCGGCCAGTTGGGCACGGCGAGCCCGTGGGCGTTGAGGATCTGCTGGGTGGCGACGAGGTCGTCGGGCAGCACCGGCACGCCCAAGCGGACCCGCTCGCGGATCTCCGCAGGGATTTCGGTGGTGTAGAAGCTGCGAAGTTCATCGCGGAAGGCGGCTTGTTCCGCGGTGAGCGCCAGTTGCATAGAGCCGTCTCCTGGTCCCTTCGGTGATGACCCAACCAGTGCAGTATCGTGGCGAATCGTATGCTGTGTACGCTTTTCGGTGTAGCGGCGGTCAAAAAGTAAGGCAAATTAGGCAAGGTAGGCCAAGTGAAACGGTCCGTCATCGCTGTGTCGGTGTTCTCCTTGGTGACGGTATCCGGTTCGGCATCATGTTCGATGCAGCCGAGCGACTCAGGGGTAATGACGACCTTCCCGTCGACGCCGCCGCCCGCTCCGAAAGTCGCCCGGATCGGTCAGACCCTCGACCTCATGCGCATCGGCGAGCAGCCGATCGCGGTGACGCTGGTGCAGGTCATCAATCCGGCGACCGTTCCGAACGGCTGGTCCGAACCCGGGAAAACCTATATCGCCACCAAACTGACGATCAAAAACGTCGGGTCGACGACCATCGTCGGCAACAGCAACAGCAATGTCACGATGGTCGGATCCGACAAGCAGGAATACACCGCTGACCTTGCGACCGTGATCGAGTGCAGGGACTTCATCGATGGGTGGTTCATCATCCCGGTGGGTTCCACCGCGGCCGGCTGCGTGGTGTTCAAGCTTCCGCCGGGCGTCACGCCGGCAAAGGTCACGTACACGCCGTCATCGGGGATCGCCCGTGATGTCGGCGAGTGGCTGAGCACCTGAGAGCAGCCACCACCGTTGCCACCGTGATGGTCCTGGCGGTGGCTGGGATGGTGGCTGGCTGCGGCGATGAGCAGCACAACACCGGGAGAACCCGGTTTCTGCACAGCCTGGTACTGGCCCACAGTTTGGCTCTGTACCCGGTCTGATCGGGTGATCCGGCCGGTCGCCACGGCTACGGTCGGCGCATGCGAACCGAACTGCCCGGTGAGCGGCTGCGCCGGCGACTCGCCGGCCAACCGGGAACCGACACCACCGACGACCAGCACGACGGGCCGGACCCGGCCGGCTCGGACGACGATCCCAACTCGCTGCTGCCGCGTTGGCTGCCCGACGGGTCCGCTACCGACGGCGGGCCGGCCTGGTTGGACAAGGTGCGCGCCGACCCCGGCCGGGCCGGTGCCATCGCGCTGGCGGCAGTGGCCGCCATCGCGGTGCTGATCACCGTGTTCACCATGATCCGGGACCGGCCGGCGCCGGTGATGTCGGCGAAACTCCCCCCGGTGGAGATGGTTTCCTCGGCGAGCCCCCATGCCAGCTCAAGCCCGGGTGCGGCGAACGGATCCGACGAGCCGGTGGTGGTCAGTGTGGTCGGGTTGGTGCACAGTCCCGGGTTGGCGACGTTGGCGCCCGGCGCCCGCATCGCCGACGCGCTCACCGCTGCCGGCGGTGCGCTGGACGGCGCGGACACCGTCGGGTTGAACATGGCGCGCCAGCTCGCCGATGGCGAGCAGATCGTCGTCGGGATCGCGCCGCCGTCCGGGCAACCGACCGTCTTGGGCAGCTCGGTCGGCGGCGGTTCGACCGGCCCAGCCGGCCCAGCCGGCTCCAACGCCCCTGGTGCCGTGCCGGCCCCCAGCCGACCCAAACCAGGTGAGTTGGTCAACCTCAACACCGCGACGGTCGAGCAACTGGACGCGCTGCCCGGCGTCGGCCCGGTGACCGCCGCCGCGATCGTGGCGTGGCGCGACGTCCACGGCAAGTTCACCAGTGTCGACCAGCTCGGTGAGGTGGACGGTATCGGCCCGGCGCGCCTGGCGAAGCTGCGTCCCCTGGTCCGTACCTGAACTCGCTGCGGCATCCGGTCCGACGGCTTGTTGACCTCGGGGCTCCGGCTGGATGTTCGGCTGGTTCCGGCAGCGCTGACCAGCTGGATCGTCACCGCAGCCGGGATCGTGTGGCCGGTCGGGGGCATGATCGCGGCGCTGTGCGTACTGCTGGGTGCCGCATCGGGTGCGCTGTGGTGGCACGCCGAACGGGTTTCCCGCCCGGGATGGCGCATACTGAGCGCCAATCTGGTCGCGGTCGCAGTGGTGGGGGCGGGTTTCGGGTGCGCGATCGGGCTGCGGGCCGGCGCGATCCGTCACCACCCGGTCACCGCGGCGTTCGGCACCGTCGCTGCGGTGACGGTCACCCCCAGTGAGAGTGCGCTGCCGGCGGGAGGGGGCCGGCTGATATTCCGCGCCACCCTGCAGCGGCTGGGCGGTGACGTGTCGTCCGGCCGGGTGGTGGTTTTTGCGCCCAGTGCGGACTTCGGCGAGCTGACGGTGGGTCAACCGGTGGCTTTCCGTGCGCGCATCGCCCGTCCCGCCCGGCGCGACCTGACGGTGGCGGTGCTGACCGCCACCGGGCCGCCCGCCTGGGGCCGCGCCGGGGTGGCCCAGCGGATCGCCCACACCGTCCGCACCCGGTTCGCCGCCACCGCCCGCCAGGCGTTACCCGGCGAGCAGGCCAGGATGTTGCCGGCGCTGGTGCTCGGTGACACCTCCGCGGTCACCGGCGCCACCAGCCGAGAGTTCCGCGACTCCAACCTGATGCATCTGATGGCGGTGTCCGGGGCCAACGTCACGATCGTCTGCGGGGCGGTGCTGTTCTCGGCGCGGCTGGTCGGCCCGCGCGCCGCGGTGTGCGTGGCGTGGGCCGCGCAGCTGGTGACCGCTCCGCTAATCGCCGGAGTGTCGGGCCGCGTCAGCTTGGTCGGTGTGGCGGCCAACCTCGCGGTGGCGGCGCTGGTCGCGCCGATCACCGTGCTGGGCAGCACGGCTGCGGCGTTGTGCGGGTGGTGGCCGGCCGGCGCGCAGTTGTTGATCCGGTTCACCGGTCCGGAATTGTGGTGGGTCTGCCGGATCGCGCACTGGTCGGCCGGTATGCCGGCGGCCAGCGCGCCCGTTCCGGCCGGGCTGGCCGGTGTGGTCGGCG
>NZ_JBYCKY010000615.1:0-3893 GCF_057473605.1 Mycobacterium sp. TH-M82
TCGCCCTGGGCGCGATCAGCGTCAGCCCCGACGGCAATATCCTGGCCTACTCCGTCGACGTCGTCGGAGATGAACGATACACGTTGCGGTTCAAGGATTTGCGCACCGGCGAGCTTTATCCCGACCAGATCGCCGGCGTCGGCGCGGGCGTGACGTGGGCGACCGACAACCGCACTGTCTACTACACGACCGTCGATGCCGCCTGGCGTCCCGACACCGTGTGGCGGCACCGGCTCGGCTCCGGCTTGCCCGCGGAGCGGGTCTACCACGAGGCCGACGAGCGGTTCTGGCTGGCGGTGGGGCGTACCCGCAGCGACGCCTACGTGCTGATCACGGCCGGGTCCGCGGTCACCTCCGAAGTGCGCTACGGTGACGCGGCCGACCCGCAGGCGCGGTTCACCACGGTGTGGCCGCGGCGTGACGGTGTCGAGTATTCGGTGGAGCACGCCGTGGTCGGCGGCCGGGAGCGATTCCTGATACTGCACAACGAGGGCATGGTCAACTTCACCCTGGTGGAGACACCGGTTGACGACCCGGGCGAACAGCGGACCCTGATAGCCCACCGAGACGACGTCCGGCTCGAAGGCGTCGACGCCTTCGCGAGGCATCTGGTGGTCAGCTACCGGGCCGAGGCCCTGCCGCGCATCCAGCTGTGGCCGCTGGGGGCCGGCGGCGAATACGAGGAGCCGCAGGAGATATCGTTCGACACCGAACTGATGGCGTGCGGCCTGGGCGCCAACCCGAACTGGGACTCACCCAAACTGCGGGTCGGCGCCACGTCGTTCATCACTCCGGTGCGGGTCTACGACATCGACTTGGTCAGCGGCGAGCGCACACTGCTGCGGGAGCAGCCGGTGCTCGGTGACTACCGCCGTGCCGACTACGTGGAGTATCGCGACTGGGCGCATGCCCCCGACGGTACCCACATCCCGGTGTCGGTCGTACACCGCACGGACATCGAACTACCCATGCCGGCACTGCTTTACGGCTACGGCGCCTACGAGATGTGCGAAGATCCGCAGTTCTCGATTGCGCGACTGTCCCTGCTGGACCGAGGCACGGTGTTCGCCGTGGCCCATGTGCGCGGCGGCGGTGAGATGGGCCGGCTGTGGTACGAGCATGGCAAGATGCTGGACAAGAAGAACACCTTCACCGACTTCGTCGCGGTGGCACGCCATCTGATTGACACGGGGGTCGCGGGGCCAAAACAGTTGGTGGCGCTGGGCGGAAGTGCGGGCGGGCTGCTGATGGGCGCGGCGGCCAATCTGGCCCCGGATCTGTTCGCCGGCGTCCTGGCGCAGGTACCGTTCGTCGACCCGCTGACCACCATCTTGGACCCGTCGCTGCCGCTGACCATCACGGAGTGGGATGAATGGGGAAATCCATTGGACGACAAGGACGTCTATGCCTACATGAAGTCCTATTCGCCGTATGAGAACATCGTGGCTCGGGAATACCCGCCGATCCTGGCGATGACGTCGCTGCACGACACCAGGGTGCACTACGTGGAGGCTGCGAAATGGGTGGCCGCGTTGCGGCACGCCCAGACCGGTGTCAATCCGGTGTTGTTGAAGACTCAGATGAACGCCGGCCACGGCGGTATCAGTGGACGCTATGAACGCTGGAAGGAGACCGCCTTCCAATACGCTTGGCTGCTGGCCGCCACCGATGCCGCGTATTCCGCCACCGAGCCTTTAGCCCACCCGCTGCGCCGGTGTGAATAGCCCAGGGTCACAGTGCGGCCCGATCAACTGCCGGTCAAACCCGGCGCGTTATCCCGGACCGCCTACTTGACGGCCAGCGACAAGCCGAAATCGCCGACGTCATCTGTCCACCATCGGGTGCGGCGCAGCCCCGCGGCGGCCAGCTCGGCGGCCACCGCATCGGGGCGGAACTTGCATGACACTTCGGTGAGCATCCCTTCGTCTGAAGCGAATTCGACAGTCAATTCCAGAGCGCTGACCCGCACCTGCTGTCGGCGGGTGGCTCGCAGCCACATCTCCATCCGCTCGGCTTCGGCATTCCAGCAGGCGACGTGCTGGAAGGCACCCAGGTCGAAATCGGCGTCGAGTTCCCGGTTGATCACCGCGAGCACGTTGCGGTTGAACCGTGCGGTCACCCCGGCGGTGTCGTCATAGGCGCGCACCAGTCGGCCGGCGTCCTTGACCAGGTCGGTGCCCAGCAGCAGGCTGTCTTGCGGCCGCAGCACCGCCGCCAGACTCGCGAGGAATTCTGCACGCGATCCGGGGGTGAGGTTGCCGATCGTGGACCCCAAGAACACGAACAGTCGCCGCCCGCCGTCGGGAATCTCGGCCAGGTGTTGCTCGAAATCGCCGCAGATAGCCGCGATCTCGACGTCAGGGTAATCGCCCGCGATGGCGGTCGCGGCCGCTGACAGTATGCCGGCATCGACGTCGAACGGCACGTATCGGCGCAGCGAGCCGGTATCGCGCAGCGCGTCCAGCAGGATTCGGGTTTTCTCCGACGTCCCGCTGCCCAATTCGACCAGGGTGTCCGCGCCGGTATAGCACGCGACCTCGATGGAGCGGACTCGCAGGATTTGCGCCTCGGCGCGGGTCAGGTAGTACTCGGGCAGCCGGGTGATCTGAGCGAACAGGTCGCTGCCCACCGAATCGTAGAACCATCTGGGCGGCAACGATTTCGGTGTCTTGCGCAGGCCGTCGAACACATCCCGGCATAGCACCTCATACGCCGAGTCGGCGGCCAGATGGTTGGACAGTGACAGCGTCATAAGATCCTTCCTCGGATCCAGCCGGCTCAGCGAACCCACGGCTCTCCTCGTGCCAGGCGTGCCATCGTGGGCGCGATGCCCTGATCGATCACCCGCTCGGCAAAGTCGTCAGCCGGGCAACGGCCCTGCTCAACCGCTTGGACAAGCCGGCTTATCGCGTCGTGCAGCGGGTTCGGTGCGCGTTCGGCGGCGGTGGCTACACAGCGATTGGCCGCGGCGTACAGGCGCCGGTCGCCCAGCCCGATGCGGGCCGCGGTGTCCCATGCGGTGGCGACCGGTTCGACGGTTTCGGCCGCAATGTCGGCGGCAACCGGGTCATCCAGCAGTGCCACCAGGGTGAACACCACCGCGGGCCAGATGGTGTCGGGCACGGCATCAAGGTAGCGGATCTCCAGCCAACCGCGCGGGCGGACCGGCGGGAACAGCGTGGTCAGGTGGTAGTCCAGGTCGGCAGTGGTGGGACGGCGCCCGCCGAGCAGCGTGCGCCCGTCTGCCCACTCGGCGAACGGCACGGACTGCGTCACTGGCACTGCGTCCGGGGTGTGCACCAGCATCACCGGCGCCTTCAGCGCGTAGTGCGCCCAGTCGATGCCGGGATCGTCGCCGCTGGCGGTCAGGATGGGTCCACAGCGCGTGGAGTCCAGCTCGCTCCAGACCCGCTGGCGGGTGGAGAGCCACCCGGAGAACGTTCCGCCCAGCAGCGGGGAATTGGCGGCGATCGCGATCATGGTCGGCCCCAGGGCATGCGCCAGCCTGACCCGCGTCGCCCACCCGGCGTGCGGCCCGGCGTCGAGGTTGACCTGCACCGAGGCCGTCGACGTCATCATCGCCGCGCCGGCCACGCCGCTGCGGCTGGCAGCGAAGAACTGCTCCATGGCGCGGTACCGCGCGCCCGGATTGACCCGCCGGGCCGGTCGGCGGCCAATACTGCTGTCCGGCATCGCCATGATGATCGCGGCCGATGCCCTGCTGATTGTGGTCTTCGCGTTGGGTTTAGGAGCCGGCGGTGCGTTCCTGGGCTTGGCTGGCGTGGTGGTGTTTGCAGCTGGGTTCAGCTTGGGCTTTGGCTCGCTGCTCGGCGTGTACGCGGGTGAGAGTTTCCCGGGACGGCTGCGGTCGATGGGATCGAGCGCGATGCTCA
>NZ_JBYCKY010000616.1:0-1890 GCF_057473605.1 Mycobacterium sp. TH-M82
TCAGCGGCATCGACTTCGACAACATCAAGTACTTCGTCCGGTCCACCGAGGCGCAGGCCCAAACCTGGGACGACCTGCCGGAGGACATCCGCAACACCTACGACCGGCTGGGTATCCCGGAAGCCGAAAAGCAGCGCTACATCGCGGGGGTAGCGGCTCAGTACGAATGCCTGGCGGGTGACACGTTGGTATGGACCGCAAACCGTGGTCAGGTCCCGATCAAGGAAATCGCGTCCGGGGACCGGGTGTTCGCCTACGACGAGGACGCCGAACGGTTCATTGTGGCCCCGGTCAAGGGGGCGGCACAGACCGACACCCGGCTGACCCACACCGTTACCACGACCCGGCGCAGCATCCGAGCTACCGACAATCACCCGATGCTGGTGCTGCGCGACGAACGCAAGGAAGGGCGACAGCGCGCCCGTTATGCGCGGCGATGGGTCACCGTGGGCGAGCTCAAGCCAGGCGACTTTATCGCCGTGCCACGCACCATCCCGGATTTCGGTGTCGCGGCAAAACTACCGAGCGTTGTGGGGTTAACGACTCCGGCGGCGAGTTCCGTCGATTTGATGTGGCTGCTGGGCCTGTATGTCGGCGACGGCAACCTGCAGCGGTCGACGAAGACCTATCGGGTCCAGATCGCCATCCCCGCAACCGATGTCGAGCTGCGAGCCGAGGCGACCCGGGTGGTCAAGAACCTGTTCGGGCTCCGCTGCATCGAAGCCGATCAGTACCGCGTCGTGGTCAATTCGAAGGCGCTGACCGGATGGATCACCGAGCTGGGGTTCGCCGGTGTGTCGTTGTCCCCCGCAAGCGGGTGGTACCCCCACAAGCGAGTCCCCGACTGGGTGTACTCGCTGCCGGTTGACCAGCGGGCCGCCTTCCTCGGCGGCTGGGTTGACGCCGACGGGTATGTCGGGCCCGATAAGAGCGGCTCGATGCTGTTGACTTGCGCCAACGAGCCGCTGCTGGGCCAGGCCCGGGAACTGGCCGAACTGTCCGGGTTGCGTGCCGGCGGGCCGTGGTCGTTTACCCAGCCGTATCGACACGCTCCCCAGCGCATGCAGATCGCTTGGCAGCTAGGCATTTCCGGCGATTTTGAGCGGCTCGGCTGCCGCAACCCGAAACGGACCGACCGCTTTGGCCGTCGTCGTTATGTGCACTCGTCTAATGACGCCCATGGGAAGACGATTCGGGCGCACACCAACGAGTGGCTGGGCTTCGAGCGGGTCAAATCGATTGAGCCGTACACGATTGAACCGGTGTACGACATCGAAGTCGACGGACCACACAACTTCGTCGCCGAGGGTCTGGTGGTGCACAACTCCGAAGTTGTCTACCACAAGATCCGGGAAGACCTTGAGGAACAAGGGGTTATCTTCCTGGATACCGATTCTGGTCTGCGCGAGCACGAAGAGATCTTCAAGCAGTACTTCTCCACCGTGATCCCGGCCGGCGACAACAAGTTCTCCGCGCTGAACACCGCTACCTGGAGCGGCGGTAGCTTCGTATACGTCCCGCCGGGTGTGCATGTCGACATCCCGCTGCAGGCGTATTTCCGAATCAACACCGAGAACATGGGCCAGTTCGAGCGGACGCTGATCATCGCCGACGAGGGCGCCTATGTGCACTACGTCGAAGGCTGCCTGCCCGCCGGTGAGCTCGTCACGACGGCCGGCGGCGACTTGCGGTCCATCGAGTCCATCCGCGTCGGCGACTACGTCAGCGGCCACGACGGGCGCCCGCACCGCGTGACCGCCGTGCAAATGCGCGATCTCAACGGCGAACTCTTCACCTTCACGCCGATATCGCCCGCCAACACGTTCTCCGTCACGGCGGAGCACCCCCTGCTTGTCGTTCCGCGTGACGAGGTGCGTGTCGCACGCAAGG
>NZ_JBYCKY010000617.1:0-1347 GCF_057473605.1 Mycobacterium sp. TH-M82
TTCGGGTGTTCCAGGCCCCCTATGTCGGTGCGGTGGTGATGCCGGGCGGGGCGTCGCAGCCGCGGCGCACCCTGGACGGCTGGCAGGAGTGGGCCAAGCAGCGCGGGCACCGCGGGCTGGCGTACGTGCTGGTGGGCGACGACGGCGAGCTGTCCGGCCCGGTGGCCAAAAACCTCTCCGATGCCGAACGGGCCGGGCTGGCCGACCACGTCGGCGCCGAGTCGGGCGACTGCGTTTTCTTCTCGGCGGGGCCGGCCAAGGCGTCGCGCGCGCTGCTGGGTGCGGCACGGGGGGAGATCGCGCGGCGGCTGAACCTGATCGACCCCCACGTTTGGGCGTTCACCTGGGTGGTCGACCCGCCGCTGTTCGAGCCCGCCGACGAAGCCACCGCCGCCGGGGAGGTCGTCGTCGGTTCCGGCGCGTGGACGGCGGTGCACCACGCGTTCACCGCGCCCAAACCGGAACACGAGGCGGCGCTGGAGTCCGACCCCGGTGCCGTGCTGGCCGACGCCTACGACGTGGTGTGCAACGGTAACGAGATCGGCGGCGGATCGATCCGTATCCACCGCCGCGACATCCAGCAGCAGGTGTTCGCCGTGATGGGCATCGACGCGGCCCAGGCTCAGGAGAAGTTCGGATTCCTGTTGGACGCGTTCACTTTCGGGGCGCCGCCGCACGGCGGACTGGCGTTCGGTTGGGACCGAGTGGTGGCCCTGCTGGCCGGCGTGGAGTCGATCCGGGAGGTTATCGCATTCCCGAAGTCCGGTGGCGGCGTCGACCCGCTGACCGGCGCCCCGGCGCCGATCACCGCGCAGCAGCGCAAAGAGTCCGGCATCGGTTGAGCGTAAGGGCCTGATTTCGTCGGGCCCGAGAATTCATCCGCCTCATCCGTCACACGTCGGCGTGGGTCGTCGGTCCTGTCGGTGGCCGCCGGTAGCGTCCAGCGCAACCAGGCATACACCAAGTCGTTGGGAGGCCGCATGACCGTCACGATCGCCGCCGACGAGACGTCGACAGCAGAGCTGCCAGCCTACCGACCGTTGCTCGCGCAGCTAAGCAATGGCCCACGACCGCAACCGAATTGGTCCGCGGTCGTCGATGGCGCCGTTCGGGTCTGGGCACGGCCGGGGTTCGACACCTTCCTGGGGATACCGCGGTTGCGGTTCGAGCCGTTCGATTATCAGCTGCGGGCCGCACGGACCGTGCTGCAGCGGATGCGCGGTCGGGGCATCCTGGCCGACGAGGTCGGGCTCGGCAAGACGATCGAGGCCGGGTTGGTGCTGTCCGAGCTGCGCATGCGCGGGCTCGCCGACCGAGTGCTGGTGATCGTCCCGGCAGGACTTGTCG
>NZ_JBYCKY010000618.1:0-15554 GCF_057473605.1 Mycobacterium sp. TH-M82
GGCCACCGCGCCGCGGGCGATCGCGTCGTTGCGTAAGAACACCGCCGACCACCGCCAGATCACCGAAGCCCTCGCCAACGCCTACGTCGCCGGCCACGTGCCCGACTTCGGCGCCCTGGCGCACGGACCGGTGCGCAAGCTCGACCTGCCCACCTACCCGTTCCAGCACCGCCAGTACTGGTACCGGGACAACAGGAATCGAACCAGCCAGCGTCAGAACGCTGCGAGTACCGAAGCCGTCCGGCTGCTCGAGGACGGCCGGATCGAGGAGCTCGCCGCGCTGCTCGACGGTGCCAGCGTCAGTCAGCAGACCGTTGACGTGCTGACAAAGCTCGTGGCGCGCAACGAGGCGCAGCGCGGCACCCAGTCGATCGCCGATTCCCGCTACGAGATCCGCTGGGAGAAGGCCGCTGCCTCGGGCATCAAAGCCGGCGAGGGCGCTACCTGGCTGCTCGTCAGCGATGACACCGAGTCGGCCCGGTCCTTGGTCGACGCGCTGACCGCACGCGGACACCGGGCCCAGATCGTCGGGCTGCCGATGTCCGACGCGGACGAGCAGCAGCTCGAAGCGACGCTGCGCGCGGCGGCGGCAGACGACGCGGAGCTGCGCATCCTGCACGTGGCGGCCCTGGACCCCGACACCGCGCCGTCGACGCAGGCACTGTCGCGGATGCAGCACCGGGTCCTGGGCGGGACGCGGCGGCTCTTCCGCGCCGCGGCCGCCGCCGAACTGCGCGCCCCCATCTGGCTGGTCACCTGTGGCGCCCAACGGGTCACCGACACCGACACGGTGTCGCCGGTGCAGTCGTGCCTGTGGGGTTTCGGGCGCGCCGCCGCCCTGGAATATCCGCGCCAGTGGGGCGGGCTGGCCGATCTGTCGGCCACCGGCGCCGAGCAGTGGTCGCGTTTGGTCGAGCAGGTGGTGGCGGCTCCGGCCGGGGAAGACCAGTTCGCGGTGCGCGGTGACGCGGTGTATGTGCCGCGGCTGACCCGGCGTGCGGGGTTGCCGAGTGCGACCCCGCTGGTGTTGCGGGGTGACGCGACGTATCTGGTGACCGGCGGGCTGGGTGCGATCGGGCTGGAGGTCGCCGGCTATCTGGGCGCGCACGGGGCCCGGCATCTGGTGCTGACCAGCCGGCGCGAACCCGGAGAGGCCGCGCAGCAGCGCATCGACGCCCTGCGCGAACAGCACGGCTGCGAGGTGCGCGTCGTCGCCGCCGACGTCGGCAATCCGCACGATGTGGCCCGCCTGCTGGCAGGCGTGCAGGCCGAACTGCCGCCGCTGGCCGGCATCGTGCACGCCGCCGGCGAGATCGGCAACACCCCACTGCAAACCCTGGATGACGCCGAAGTGGACCGAGTGTTCGCCGGAAAGGTCTGGGGCGCCTGGAATTTGGCCGAGGCCACCGCGGATGTCACGCTGGACTTCTTCCTCAGCACGTCCTCGATCTCCGGGGTGTGGGGCAGCTTCGGGCAAAGCGCCTACGGCGCAGCCAACGCCTTCCTCGACGGGCTGGCCTGGCGCCAGCGTGCGCACGGTGTCCCGGGGATCAGCGTCAACTTCGGCCCCTGGATGTCGGGGTCGGCGGGCATGGCCGACGACGAGTCGCGTGCCCGGCTGGCTCAGCGTGGGGTCCGCGCGTTGTCGCCCGCCGACGCGCTGGCGGGGATGGCCGATTTCATGACGGCCGCGTGCGCGCCTGGGTTGCGACAAGGTCCCGCCCAAGGCGTCGTGGCGCGGATCGACTGGGCTCGTTTCCTGCCGCTCTACGCCCAAACCGGCAGGCGGTCCTTCCTGGCGGAGCTCCAGCGTGAGGTGCCCGCACCGAACAGCGCGCCGGTACCACCGGCAAGGCCGTCCGGGAAAACCGAGCTGGTCGAGAAGCTCACCCTTGCTCCCCTACAGCGGCGCAGGAAGCTCCTCGTGGACCACTTGCGCCAGGCGGTCGCCGAGGTGACGCGCGTCGATGCTGCGGAGATCCGCGAGGACGCCGGATTCTTCGATTTGGGCATGGATTCTCTGATGGCCATCGAATTGCGGCAGCGTATCGAGCACGGCGTGGGCAAAGAGATACCGGCGACGTTGGCGATGGACTATCCGCGCCTGTCCGACGTGGCGGACTACCTGCTCGGCGAGGTGCTCGGCCTCGACGAGGAGGCTTCTGCCGGTTCGGGTGCCGGTTCGGGTGCCGGTTCGGGTGCCGGTTCGGGATCCCGGACCGCCCCGGCGGTGACGGCGCGCACGGACGAGCCGATCGCGGTCATCGCGGCGTCATGCCGATTCCCCGGTGCGCGCGACCCCGAAGCGTTCTGGGAGTTGCTGTCCGGCGGTGTCGACGCGATCCGGGAAGTCCCCGAAGACCGCTTCGACATCGACGAGTTCTACGATCCCGATCCAGAAACGCCGGGCAAGATCTACAGCCGCGTCGGCGGATTCCTGGACGCTGTAGACGGATTCGACCCCGAATTCTTCGGGATCTCTCCCCGCGAGGCGGTGTGGATCGAACCGCAACAGCGACTGATGCTCGAAACCTCCTGGGAGGGCTTGGAAAGAGCCGGCTACGCGCCGTCCGCGTTGCGCGGCAGCCGAACCGGCATCTTCGTAGGGGTCGGCGCCAACGAGTATTCCCATCTATTGTCCGCCGAGTCGGTCGACAAGCTCGAGCCCTACTTCATCACCGGCAATGCGCTCAATGCCGTCTCCGGCCGGGTCGCTTTCGCGCTCGGTTTGGAAGGGCCGGCGGTCGCGGTTGACACCGCCTGCAGCTCGTCGCTGGTCGCCGTCCATCAGGCATGTCAGGCGCTGCACTCCGACGACTGCGATCTGGCATTGGCCGGCGGCGTGAACGTGTTGTTGAGCCCGTTGACCATCATCGCCGCCTCGCGCGCCAGGATGCTCTCCCCCGCAGGCCGGTGCAAGACTTTCGACGCCTCGGCGGACGGCTATGTGCGCAGCGAGGGCTGCGGCGTTCTGGTGCTCAAGAGGCTCAGCGACGCCCAGCGCGACGGCGACCGGATCTGTGCGGTCATCCCCGCGAGTGCGGTCAACCAGGACGGCGCGTCCAGTGGTTTGACCGTGCCCAACGGTGGGGCGCAGCAACGGCTTATCACCGCGGCGCTGGCTCGCGCCGGTCTCGCCGGAGACGAGGTCGACTACGTCGAGGCGCACGGGACCGGGACCCCGCTGGGTGATCCGATCGAGATTCAGGCCGCCGCCGCCGTCTACGGTGCGGGCCGCGACCCAGGTCGGCCGCTGCTGATCGGATCGGTCAAGACCAACATCGGCCACCTCGAGGCGGCGTCGGGAATCGCCGGCCTGATCAAGGTCATGCTGTCACTACAGCACGAGGCGCTGCCGCCGAGCCTGCACTTCGAGAAGCCGTCGCCCCACATCCCATGGGACTCCCTGCCGGTGAAGGTCGTCGACGAGGTGACTCCGTGGCAGACCAACGGCCGGCCGCGCCGCGCCGGGGTGAGTTCATTCGGCTTCACCGGCACCAACGCGCATGTGCTGATCGAGGAGGCGCCACGACAATCGGCGACCGCCGACGAATACTCCTCGGGCGACGTCACGCCAGACGAGTCGGATGGTCAAGACGAGGCCGTCCGCATGTTGCCGCTGTCCGCACGCTCGCCAGAGGCTCTGCTGGAATTGGCTCAGCGATATGGGGATTGGTTGGACGCCCATCCAAAGGTCGACATCGGCGACGTGTGTTTCACCGCCGGAGTGGGGCGTTCGCATTTCGAACACCGTGCCGCGCTCGTCGTGGACTCGAGTGCGGGCGCCCGTGACTTGTTGGCCGAATTGGCCGAGAACCGGATGCGACCGGGCGTGGTGCGTGGCGAATGCGCGGAACCGCCGACGACGGCGTGGTTGTTCACCGGACAAGGCAGCCAGCACCCGGGGATGGCACGCGAGTTGTTCGCTGCTGAGCCGGTTTTCGCGGAAACCGTGACACGGTGTGCGGAAGCGGTCGGTGGCACGCTGCCCCGCCCGTTGCTGGAGGTGCTGTTCGCGACCGACCCTGACAACGGAAGTCCCGCCAGAGAAACGTTGCGAGACACCACTTTCGCTCAGCCGGCCCTGTTTGCCGTCGAGATGGGCCTGGCCCGGCTGTGGCAGTCGTGGGGCATCGAACCCGACGTGGTGCTGGGACACAGCGTCGGCCAGTACGCGGCGGCGTGTGTGGCGGGCGTCTTCAGCCTCGAAGACGGCGCACGGTTGATTGCCGAGCGCGGAAGGCTGTTCGGCAGTCTCCCCGCGGGCGGTCGGATGGTGGCGGTGTTCGCCGACGCCGCGTACGTCGAGGACATCGCCGGCGAGTATCAACGGGTGTCGGTCGCCGCCTACAACGGACCCAACACAGTGCTGTCCGGGCCGGGTGCCGAGCTCGAAGAGATCGTCGCCAGGTGTGGCGAAGACGGGGTCCGGTGCAACTGGCTGGAAACCAGCCACGCCTTCCACTCCGAGCTGCTCGAGCCAGTGCTCGATGCGTTCGAGATGCACGCGGCTGGTTTGCAGTTCGCCGTTCCGACGCTGCCCTTGGTCTGTAACCGCACCGGCGCCGTGCTCACGCCGGACACGCCGCTGGACGCGCAATACTGGCGTCGCCATTCCCGCCAGCCGGTGCAGTTCGCCGAAAGCGTGAACACCGTGGCCGCGCTGGGCTGCTCGGTGCTGATGGAGATCGGTCCCCAGCCGGTCCTGACCGGGGCTGCGGTACAGATCTGGCCGGAACACCTGGCTTCGCCGCGTGCCCTCGTCTCATTGCGCAAGGGCGTCCGCGACCGGCGCCAGCTCGCCGAAGCGCTGGCTGGGGCGTACGTGAGCGGCCACCGCCCCAAGTTCGCCGCGCTGCATCCTGGCCCGCGCCGCAGACTCGAATTGCCCACCTACGCTTTCCAGCGCCGTCGCTTCTGGCCCAGGACCTGCGGCCTTCAACCCGGATGGGCCAGCGCCGACGGCCTGGGTGCAGTCGGATCCGGAATCCTCGGTAGCGCAAAAGAACTCGCCTCCGGCGACTCCGTGTACACCAGCCGGCTGTCGACCAAGTCGCAACCCTGGCTCTCCGATCACGTCATCTACGGCACCGTCGTCGTCCCGGGGGCTACCTATGCGGCGATGGCGCTGGCCGCCGTCGGACCACCGGCACGGGTGAAGGATGTGTTTTTCTACGAGCCGATCATCCTGCCCGAGAAGGCGTCTCGAGAGGTGCAGCTGAGCCTGCACCTGTTGGAGGGCGGCGGGCAGACTGGGGGGACCTGGAGCTTTCAGGTGCACAGTCGCCCCTACGGTGTCCGCGATGCCGCGTGGTCGTTGAATGCCGATGGCACGGTGAGTTCGGGTGCCACCGGAAACGGCGCCGAATCGGTTCCGGGCCCTGCGGAATCGGCGGAATCCCTTGCCGCGGTGATCGAGCAGATGGAACGCGTGCGGCCGCAGCAGCTCTTCCAGACCTTCGCGGACATGGAGTTGGTGTGGGGGCCCAACTGGTCCGGTTCGCTCAAGTCGCTGTGGGTCGGTGACGGCGAGGCGATCGGTGACGTGACCGTCGGTGAAGAACTCGCCGCACAGCTGGCAGCGGAGCCCATCCATCCGGTGCTTCTCGACTTGTGCACCGGGGTCGCCTTTCCGGCGTTCCCAGCGTTGCTCGCGGCCGAACAGGGGGTTAACGACCTCTTCTTGCCGCTGCGGTACGGGCAGGTAGAACTTGAGGAGAAAATGCCGCGGCGGTTCTACTGCCGCGCGCGGTGGCATTCCAGCGCCCTCGACAGTGAAACGCAGGTCTTCGATCTCGACTTCGTCGATCGGGATGACCGCCGCCTCGGCGGGATTCGTGAGTTCACGGTCAAACGTGCGCCACGGGAAGCGTTGTTGCGTGGGCTCGGCGGCGATGCCACTCGGCTGCTGTACACCCTGGGATGGCATGAGGTGCCCCGGCCCTCGTCGATCAGTGGCGCCGATGGTGCCGGGAGGGCGATCGGCACCTGGCTGGTCTCTGGATTCGACGAGCTGGCGGTCCAACTGCCCGGCTGCATCCGGGTCGATCGGACTATCGATTCGCAGCCTCTCGGGCAGCTGTTGAGCGAGGCCAATGAACGAGGTGTGCCTTTCTCCGGCATTGTCTGGCGCAGCACCGGACCGGGCGCGGGCGAGTCGAGCGCCGAGTCCGCCGCACGGCTGGAGACCGAGATCGCCCATCTGCTCAGCGCCGTTCACGCTCTGGGGACCGATGCCCCGGTCACATTGCCCTACGGGTTGTGGATCGTCACCGAACGCGCCGTGGCAACCGAGTCCGGGGAGCATGTCGACCCGGTGCAGGCGGCGTTGTGGGGGCTCGGACGCACGATCGTCAACGAGGAACCGGCAGTGCGCTGCAGGCTGGTCGATCACGACGGTTCGATGGAAGCCGTAACCTCATTGGCCGGTCTTCTCGCCGCGCCGATCGACGAACCGGAACTCGCTCTGCGGCAGGGCAAGTTCTTGGCGTCCCGGCTACTCCAATGGTCGCGCAGCGGTCGTCTCGCGGTGCCGCGCGCAGACGACTACGCGCTGGCACCCGCCGAACGCGGCGCGATCGACAATCTGCGTCTGACCGAGACGGACGTGCCGCCGCCGGGCGATGGCTTTGTGCAGGTCCGGGTCGAGGCGGCCGGGCTGAACTTCCGGGATGTGCTTAATGTGCTGGGCTTGTATCCGGGTGACCCGGGTCCGATCGGCGGCGACTTCGCCGGCGTCGTCACCCAGTTGGGTCGCGGCGTCACCGGATTCGAGGTCGGTCAGCGCGTGTACGGGTTCATGCAGGGCGCGTTCGCCAGCCGTTTCAATGTGCCGGCCCCACTGCTGGCCCCGATTCCCGCGAGTGTGAGAGCGGTGGAGGCGGCCACCATTCCGGCCGCTGCCTTGACGGCTCGCCTCGCGTTCGACTGGGCGCAGCTGAACGCGGGCGATCGGGTGCTGATTCATGCCGCCAGCGGTGGGGTGGGACTGGCCGCCATCCAGATGGCGCAGCAGCACGGCGCGATCGTCTTCGCAACCGCGAGCACCTACAAACGTGCAACTCTGCGCAAGATGGGGGTGGAATACGTCTATGATTCCCGGAGCACGGATTTCGCCGATCAGATCCTCGCCGACACCGGCGGCGCCGGTGTCGACGTGGTGCTCAACAGCCTCACCAACGAGGGGTTCGTCGAAGCGACCGTGAGGGCAACCGCCCGCAATGGGCGATTCGCCGAGATCGCCAAGCGTGACATCTGGACTCCGGAACGGATGGCGGCCACGCGTCCCGACATCGCCTACGAGATTGTGGCGCTTGACACGGTGACGTTGCAGGAGCCCGAGCGGATCCGCGTTCTGCTGGGCGAGGTGTCGGATGGTTTAGCCAGTGGCCAGTGGACGCCGCTGCCAGCCGAGATCTACCCGCTGACCGAGGCGAAGACGGCGTTTCGCCGGATGCAGCAGGCACGGCACATCGGAAAGATCGTGCTGCAGATGCCCACTCCGCTCCAACCGCACCGTGATCGGAGCTATCTGATCACCGGCGGGCTGGGTGCGATCGGTCTGCGCACCACGGCCTATCTGGCCCAGCTCGGTGCCGGTGACATCGTCTTGACCAGCCGACGCGCCCCTAGCGCCGAGGCGCAACGGGAAATCGACGACATCGTCGAGCGCCACCGGTGCCGCATCCACACGTTTGCCGCCGACGTGGGCGACGAGTCCCAGGTCGCAACGCTGCTCGAACGTATCCGGGCGGAGTTGCCGCCGCTGGCGGGGGTGGTTCATCTCGCAGGGGTACTCGACGACGCGCTGCTGTCGCGTCAGAGTGCTGAGCGTTTCCGGACGGCCCTGGCGCCCAAGGCGTTCGGTGCGTGCTATCTGGATGCGCTGACCAAGGGGGACGACCTCGATTTCTTCATCGTGTCGTCCTCGGTGTCGAGCCTGCTCGGTACACCCGGCCAGGCCAATTACTCGACCGCCAACGCGCTGCTCGACGGGCTGGTCGCCGAACGAAGGGCGCAAGGCCTGCCGGCGACCGGCCTGAACTTCGGTCCCTGGGCAAGGGGTGGTATGGCCTCGTCGGAGGCTGCGCGCGTCAATATCATTGCGCAAGGATTGATTCCACTGGAACCCACGGCGGCCCTGAGCGCCCTGGGAGAGGTCGTCGCCGATGGCGCCGGCCAGGCGGCCGTCATCGCGGCCAACTGGCAGCGCGTCGCAAAAGTGCTGGGCGGTTCGCGTCCACCGATTCTGGATCTCTTGTTGCCCAGCGCCGTCACGGAGGCAACCGGGGACAGCGAGCTACTCCGGCAACTGCAGGACATTCCGGCGGCGCAGCGCGCGGGTTTCATCACCGAATTCCTGCAGCGCGAGGTTCAGGGCTTCCTGCGGCTCGCGCAACCGCCCGCCGAGACCAGCAGGTTCCTGGACCTGGGTACGGACTCACTGATGGCGGTTGAACTCCGAAACCGCTTGCACAGCCAGTTCGGTGGGGCGTTCACCATCAACGCCACCGCCGTGTTCGACTATCCGACCATCGGGGCGCTCGCGGAATACCTCGCAAGTCAGCTTCCGGACCCGGATTCACAGCCGGACGAGGTGGAATCAGTTGCGCCGCCCGGACCCGAACCCGTCGCGGGCACCGGATCGGACCCGGAATCGGCTGCGTCGGAGGAAGCCGTCTAGGTCCGGCCAGGTCGTCGACGCCACGGCTAAAGCCGCGCCAGCTCGTACTCGCCGATGTGGTCGATCAGATTGTGCAGATGGTCCCCCGAGGTGCCGAGGGTGTGCTCGATCGCGGTGAGCCTGGCCGCATAGTGGGCGATCGGGTACTCCGCGGTCACGCCGATGCCGCCGTGCATCTGGATCGACTCCTGCGCGATGTGCCGGCCCGCGCGGCCGATCTGCAGTTTGGCCCGTGAGGCGACGAGCGGGTCGAGATTGCCGTCGGCAACGGACATCGCGGCATACAGGCTCATGCTGCGGGCCATTTCCAGCGAGACGTACATGTCGGCGGCCCGCTGGGTGAGCGCCTGGAACTTGCTGAGCGTGACCCCGAACTGCTTGCGCGTTTTGAGGTATTCGGTGGTCAGCCGCAGCGATTCCTCCATGGCGCCCACCGCCTCGGCGCACAATGCGGACTGGATTCCGATGATCGCGTCACGGATCGCGCCCGACGCGTCGACTGCTTCCCCCAGGGGTTCGGCGGGCGCAGCCTGCAGGTCCACCTGCGCGCCGCGCTGTCCGTCGAAGGTGCGGTAGGGGTGGCGGGTTGTGCAGGTGTTCTCCGAGGCCGCGTCGACCAGGAACAGCCCGGTGCCACCGTCCGGCAGCGCGGCGCTGACCACCAACGTGTCGGCGCAGTCGCCGGCCAGCACCGGGTTCTTCCGTCCCGTCACCGTCCACGCATTGCCCTGCCGCTCAGCCTTGGTGCCGACCCGGGCGGACGGCACGCGATGACCCGGCTCGAGGTGGGCGAAGGCCAACAGAACCCGTCCGCTTGCGACGTCGTCGAGCAGCTGCCGTTGCTGCGGACTGCCCAGCGCGGAGATCAACGCGCCGGGACCCAGCGCCGCGTGCAGTACCGGCTCGGGCGCAAGCCGTCGGCCAAACTCGGTGAGCACCACCATGATCTCGATCTGGCCCGCCTCTTCCGGGTCGAACCCCAAGCCCAGAATCCCGGTGTCGGCCAGCCGGCTCCAGACGTCGCGGCTCCAGCCGAGATCGGAGCCGATGACCTTGTTGCGGCTCTCCACGTCGTAGCTGCGCGCCAGCAGATCGCGCGTGGTGTCTCGGAGCAGCGACTGCTCTTCGCTCAGTTGAAAGTCCATGGCTACCTCACACTCCCGAAATTTTCACAAACCCAAAATGGTGGACGCGATGATGTTGCGTTGCACTTCGCTGCTGCCGCCGTAAATCGACGTCTTGCGGTAGTTGAGGTAGTGCGGCGCGCTGTGTTGCGCCCAGATCGGCGACGAGATCTCGCCCAAATCGGCGCCGTTGGCCGGCAGCGCATCGGCCCCGGCCACCTCGACCAGAAGTTCGGTGGCCAGCTGCTGCAACTGGCTGCCACGCAGCTTGAGCACCGACGACGCCGGGTTGGGCTTGCCGCCTGAAGAATCCGACACCACCCGCGACTGTGTGAGTTCCAGTGCGAGGAGATCGTTTTCGGCCTCGGCCAGCCTGGCCGCGAACAGCGCGTCGTCGAGCATGCCGGTTTGTGCGGCGTATTTCTTCACCTCGGCCAGGCGCACCTTGGTGCGCCCCACCCCGGCGATACCCGTGCGCTCGTTACCCAGCAGGAATTTCGCGTAGGTCCAGCCCTGGTTCTCTTCTCCGACAAGCTGGTTGGCAGGAACCCGGACGTCGGAGAAGAACAGCTCGTTGACCTCCTGACCGCCGTCGATCGTCGTGATCGGTCGCACGGTGATGCCCGGCGTCTTCATGTCGAAGAGCAGGAACGAAATGCCGGCTTGGCGTTTGGGGGCGTCCGGATCGGTGCGCACCAGGCAGAAGATCCAGTCCGCATACTGGCCCAGAGTCGTCCAGGTCTTCTGGCCGTTGACGATGTAGCTGTCGCCGTCGCGGACGGCGGTTGTGCGCAGCGACGCCAGGTCCGATCCGGCCTCAGGCTCGGAGAAGCCCTGGCACCACCAGATGTCGAGGCTGGCTGTCGCCGGCAAAAACCTCTTCTTGATCTCCTCAGAACCGAACTCCGCGATCACGGGTCCGACCATCTTGGTGTTGAAGTTCAGCGGCTCCGGGACGCTCGCCAACTGCATTTCGTCGGCCCAAATCTGGTGCTGGGTGGCAGTCCAGTCCTTGCCGCCCCACTCGACCGGCCAGTGCGGCACCGCCAAGCCGTGCTCGTGCAGGATCTTGTGGCTGGTGACGATGTCCTCGCGGCGCACCGACGCCGCACCCTCGCGCGTCCGCTCACGCAGTTCCTGCGGGATTTTCGTCGTGTAAAACGTGCGAAGTTCGTCCCGGAACGCGGCTTCCTCCGGTGTGAGCGCGAGTTGCATCGCAGCCTCCTGTCGTCTAGGGGAACGTGGCGACCCGCAGCGGAGTGGGTTTTCCCGATCGAGGTCGTTCGCTTGGCTTACATCTTTACCTGTCGGATGTGAGTGTTGTCCACAGCCTCTGATTAATCCACACATTCGTCTGCCGACAACGCTGGCAGGCGGTGTTCCGGTGGTCGGTTCGCCTACCGTCGGCGCATGCGCACAGACTTCACCGCCGAGCGCTTGCAGCGACGCCTGGTCGCTGGACCGGACGCTGACCGCGGCGCCGACTCGGTCGACGAATCCGCTGAGGACACCCCGAATTCCCTGCTACCGCGTTGGCTTCCCGAGGTGTCGCCTGGCCAGGGGTGGTTGGCCAGGGTGCGCGCCGATCCGGGCCGGGCCGGTGCCATTGCGTTGGCGATGGTGGCGGCCCTGGCCGTGCTGGTCACCGTGTTCACCCTGTCGCGTGACCGGTCCGCCCCCGTGATGTCGGCCAAGCTCCCCCCGGTGCAGACCGTAGCCCCGGCAAGTCCCCGGCCGTCGGCGAGTCCGGGCGCCGGCGAACCCGGCGGCGCTGACCGCCCGGTCGTCGTCAGCGTGGTCGGCTTGGTGCGCACGCCGGGCCTGGTCACCCTGGCGCCGGGGGCGCGCATCGCCGATGCACTGCAGGCCGCAGGCGGCGCGGTACCCGGGGCCGACACCATCGGGCTGAACATGGCCCGCCCACTGGGTGACGGCGAACAGATCGTGGTCGGGTTGGCTCCCGCTCCGGGGCGGCCGGCGAGGCTTGGCAGCTCGGTCTCCTCAGGCTCGGCGCCGGTCCCGGGAGCTGCGCCGGCATCGGGATCGTCGAGGCCGAAGACAGGTCAGGTGCTCGATCTCAACACCGCAACAGTGGAGCAGCTTGACACGCTCCCCGGAGTCGGGCCGGTCACCGCGGCCGCGATCGTGGCGTGGCGGCGGACCAACGGCAATTTCACCAGCGTCGACCAACTCGCCGAGGTCGACGGAATCGGCCCGGCACGGCTGGAGAAGCTGCGTGCCCTCGTCCGCGTCTGACCCGCGCAGGTCCGGACCAGCCAGTCCCCCCGAGCCGGCGCCGGTGCGCGTCGATGTCCGCCTGGTTCCGGCCGCGCTCGCCGGTTGGGGAGTGACCGCCGCAGGGATCGTGTGGCCGGTGGGCCGGGCGCTGGCGTGGTGCTGCGTCGTGCTGCTTGCGGCCTCGTGCGTGCTGGCCTGCCTGGCGGTGGGCCGCTCCGGCGAGCACGCATGCCTGCGGGCGGTCGGCGCCGGGCTGCTCGCTGTGGCGGTCGTGGGCGCCGGATTCGGTCTCGCAATCGCCATGCGTCGCGATGCACTGGGCCGCCACCCGATCACCGCAGCGTTCGGGAGCGCGGCACCGGTGACGGTCACGCCGACCGAGAGCCCGGTAGCGCTGGGCGGCGGACGGCTGATGTTCCGAGCCGACCTGTTGCGCCTGCGCGCCAACGAAATGTCAGGCCGCGTAGTTGTTTTCGCGCGTGCTTCGGACTTCGGTGACCTGATGGTGGGCCAACCGGTGTGCTTCGCCGCCCGTATCAGCCGGCCGGCGCGCCACGACCTGACCGTCGCGGTGCTCAACGCCGCGGGCCGGCCGAGTGTAGGCACCGCCGGTGCGGTGCAGCGGGCGGCTCACACGGTGCGCAGTCGCTTCGCCGCCGCAGCCCGCGACGCGCTGCCGGCCGCGCAGGGTGCGATGTTGCCGGCGCTTGTGCTCGGCGACACCGCGGCGATGTCCGCCGAGGTGAGCCGAGAGTTTCGCGCGGCGGGAATGACGCATCTCACCGCGGTGTCCGGTGCCAACGTCACCATCGTGTGCGCCGCGGTGCTGGTTTCGGCGCGGCTGATCGGGCCGCGCGCGGCGGTCGCGCTCGCCGCCCTCGCCCTGCTCGCCTTCGTCATCGTCGTACAGCCGACCGCCAGCGTGCTGCGGGCGGCGGTGATGGGGGCGATCACCTTGCTGGGCATGCTGTCGTCGCGTCGACGACAGGCGATCCCGGCGCTGGCTGCCACGGTGCTGGTGCTCCTGGCCGTTGCGCCCCAGCTGGCCGTCGACGTGGGGTTCGCGCTGTCGGTGTTGGCGACGGCCGCGCTGGTGGTCATTGCCCCGGCCTGGTCGCGGAGCCTGGTCCGCCGAGGCTGGCCCCGACCAGTCGCGGACGCGTTCTCGGTGGCCTGGGCCGCGCACGTGGTGACCGCCCCTTTGGTGGCCGGCATCTCGGGGCGGGTCAGCCTGGTGGCCGCCGGGGCCAACCTCGCGGTGGCGCCGGCGATCGCACCGATCACTCTGTTGGGCAGCGCCGGAGCCGTGCTGGCTCCGCTGTGGCCGGCCGGCGCGCGGCTGCTGCTTCGTTTCACCGGGCCCGAACTGTGGTGGGTGCTGGGGGTGGCCAGGTGGGCGGCCGCGGTTCCCGCTGCCACCGTGCCCGTGCCGCCGGGTGCGGTGGGAGTGCTGGTGGTCGGAGCTGCCACTGTGGTGCTGACGGTCGCGGTCGCGCGGCTGAGGCGGCGACGCTGGTTTGGCGCGGCGGCCGGATACGCCGGTGGGCTGCTCGTCCTCTTCCTGCTGGCCTGGTCGCTGTCGGGACTGTCCCGGCCCTGGTCCATCCCTGGTCACAATCGGCGTGACACCATCATGGGATGAGCGAGAGTTCGTCATTGCACCTGGTCTTGGGGGACGAGGAGCTGCTGGTCGAGAGGGCAGTGGCGGACGTGCTGCGGGCTGCGCGCACGCGGGCCGGCACGAACGACGTTCCGGTCAGTCGGATGCGGGCCGGTGAGGTCAGTGCCTACGAGCTCGCCGAGCTGCTCAGCCCGTCGCTGTTCGCCGACGAGCGCATCGTCGTGCTGGAGTCCGCCGCCGACGCGGGTAAGGACGCCGTCGGGGTGATCGTCTCGGCCGCCGCCGATCTCCCGTCGGGCGTCGTGCTGGTGGTGGTGCACTCCGGCGGAGGCCGCGCCAAGGCGTTGGCCAAGGAACTGCAGTCGCTCGGCGCCGCGGTGCATCCCTGCGCCCGGATCACCAAGGCCGGCGACCGCGCCGATTTCGTCCGCAAGGAGTTTCGTGCGCTGCACGCCACGGTCGACGGGCCAACGGTGACCGCGCTGCTGGACGCCGTCGGCTCCGATCTGCGTGAGCTCGCATCGGCCTGTTCGCAGCTGGTCTCCGATACCGGTGGGCGCGTTGACGCCGCGGCGGTGCGGCGCTACCACAGCGGTAAGGCCGAGGTGAAAGGGTTCGACATCGCGGACAAGGCTGTGGCGGGCGATGTCGCGGGGGCCGCCGAGGCGTTGCGGTGGGCGATGATGCGGGGTGAGCCACTGGTGGTGCTCGCCGACGCGCTCGCCGAGGCCGTGCACGCCATCGGCCGGGTGGGGCCGCTGTCGGGCGACCCCTACCGCTTGGCGGCGCAGCTCGGGATGCCTCCGTGGCGGGTGCAGAAAGCCCAGAAACAGGCGCGTCGGTGGTCACGAGACACGGTGGCCGGCGCGCTGAAGGTGGTGGCGGCCCTCAACGCCGACGTCAAGGGTGCCGCCGCCGACGCCGAGTACGCGCTGGAATCAGCGGTTCGTCGGGTTGCCGAACTGGTGGCCGACTGAGCCGCATCGACGATCCGTCGATGGCGGGCTTCAGATCTTGTTGAGGGCGCGGGCCAGCGCCGACTTGCGATTGGCCGCCTGGTTTTTGTGGATCACGCCTTTGCTGGCCGCTTTGTCCAGCTTGCGGTTGGTGGCGACGAGCAGCTCGGCGGCCTTTTCTTTGTCGCCGTTGTGGGCGGCCTCACGGAATGCGCGGACGGCGGTGCGCAGCGACGATTTCACCGACTTGTTGCGCAGCCGGGCGCGCTCGTTGGTGCGGTTGCGCTTCTGCTGCGACTTGATGTTGGCCACGCCTGAGTTTCCTTCTGCGATTCGGTGGTTGCTGGGACCGGCATCCGGTCTCCCCTGGCAGCGAAGAACTAGGTTAGCAGTCGGTTACGTTTTTACCCAAAACGGGAATCCCCACCCCGCCATGACGTCGACTTGGGGCAGCATCGGACACGTGAAATCCGCGAATCAGCTCGATGAAACCGGCGACGGTCTGCGCGATCTGTTACGCGCCGGGCACATCTTCGGTGGTTACGGCACATCGGAGTCCTATGCGATGGCCTTCGACGAGATGTTCGACCCCCAGGGCAGTGTCCGCGGACCTTACAAGGGCATCTACGCCGAGCTCGCCCCGGCGGACGCCTCAGACCTGAAAGCCCGGGCTGACGCGCTGGCCCGCGCGTTCATCGACCAGGGCATCACCTTCTCCTTGTCGGGGCAGGAGCGTCCCTTTCCGCTGGACCTGGTGCCGCGGGTGATCTCGGCTCCCGAGTGGAGCAAGCTGGAGCGTGGCATCATCCAGCGAGTCAAGGCACTCGAGATGTACCTCGACGACATCTACGGCGATCAGGAAATCCTGAACGACGGCGTGATCCCGCGCAGCCTGATCACCTCCTGCGAGCATTTCCACCGCCAGGCCGTGG
>NZ_JBYCKY010000619.1:0-2567 GCF_057473605.1 Mycobacterium sp. TH-M82
AGAGGCCGCCCGGCCGCACATGCGGGAATAGAGCATTGAAAGAGGTGATGACGTGGTGGCTGAAATGGCTACCGTCATCAATGACGATGTCGAAGGGTCCGATTTCGCAAGCCATCGAGTCGAGGAACCGCTCATCACCTTGGTCTCCCTGCAAGACATACAGCCTGCTTTCTGCAAGGTTGGGCTTTGCAAATACATCCAATCCGTAGATCAATCCCCGGCGGAAATAGTGCTTCCACATACGTAGGGACTCACCACCAAGGTCGGGCGAGTTGTAGCCGCCCACGCCGATCTCCAGCAGCTTCACCGATAGCTCCCGATACGGCTCGAAATACCTCTGGTAGTGCGGCGTGTACCAGTGCCCACCCCATTTGTCTGTGCCAAACAAAACGGCAAGGTCAGACAAACTCTTTGGACGTTGCGACACCGCGCCAACCACCTGCGAGATCGCGGCAACAGCCGCTGTATCTGTTGGCGTGCGCAGACCTACGCTCGGATTTTTTCTGAACAACTCCCGGGTAGCACCGTGCGGTCCGGGCGGACCAAGAAGTTCGCGCAGCAGGTCTACCAGATCTTGCCGGACAGTCGCGGAAGCCTCACTGTGCCAACCCGTTTCGACGTAAGCGTGATGATCACCCAACGTGAGGATATAACCCAGCCGTTCGCCGCCAAAGCCGAGATCGCACTGAATTGCCAAATTACCTACCGGGCCGTCGAGCAGAGCAGCGCGGCAGGCTACCTCGGCCAGTAACGCTTCACCGACGATGTCCGGACCGATGTCGGCAACGCGAGTAGAAATCTCAGCGTCAGACAAACAAGCGACCAGCAGGATTTTTTCGATCAGAGCGGAGTCGGTCGACATTGGTGAGATAACCTCCGCGTGAGTCGTTGCGGTCCAGATGCGCGAATTATAACAACACCTCCCAACTTAGTACAATTGAGCGCGCACCTCTCGCAACTGTGAACCGTCCTGGAAATGCTGGGGGTCCAGACCTTGGAAACGAGGACGGAGCCATGTCGAAGAAACAATCACCCTCGGCCAAGCGGACGAGTCGTCAATACGGCGCCGAGCAGAAGGCCGGGGTGGTGTGTGCGTGCGAACCGAGCCATATCCGCCGGACTTGACCGAGGCGCAGTGGGCACTGATCGCGCCGATGGTGGAGCCCCGCCCGGGCGGTCGCCCGGCGACCCATTCGCGCCGGCGGATCGTGGACGCCCAGTCGGTCGAGGGCGCCGACACCGTCGGCGCCGACAGCCGCGGCTATGACGCCGGCAAGAAGACCAACGGGTGCAAGAGACACATCGTCGTCGACACGTTGGGCCTGCTCATCATCGTGCCGGTGATCGCGGCCAGCCTGCAGGACCGCGACGGGGGCGCCGGATCATTGACCGCGCGAAGATGGCGATGCCGTTGATCGCGCTGGTCTGGGCCGACGGCGGCTACGCGGGCAAGCTCGTCGCCTGGGTCGCCCAGTACTGTCGGATCCTGCTGGAGATTGTGCGGAAACCCGAGGGGCAGCGCACTTTCGAGGTTCTGCCGCTCCGTTGGGTGGTGGAAAGAACGCTGTCCTGGCTGGTGCGCTGGCGACGACTCGACCGCGATTATGAACGCCTGCCCGTCCATTCCGGAGCTATGGTCAAATGGGCCATGATCGGCCTCATGGCACGACATCTGGCACCCCCACCCGGACGAGGGCCGTGGCAACCGGCCCATGCGCCGTAAACCCCTTTCCAAACACGTTCTGAGACCGCGCGCGGCAACCAGCCGGTGACCAGCGAGGTGCTGGTGTTTGCGGTGCGGCCCAAGGCAAGCCAGGCCAGCCGGTGCTCTCGGTGCCGGAAACGCTGCCCCGGCTATGACAACGGGGACGCGATCAGGTGCTGGCGCAGCCTGGATCTGGGGATGACGAAGGCCTATCTGCAGGCCGCCGCGCCGCGGGTAGCCTGCCCCGAGCATGGAGTGGTGGTGGCCCACGCGCCGTGGGCGCGGCCCGGCGCCCGCCACACCTGGGCATTTGAGGACACAGCCGAGTGGTTGACCGCGCACGCCGCCATCAGTGTGGTCGCGGTGTTTTTACGGGTGGCCTGGCGCACCATCGCCGCGATCGTCGCTCGGGTGGTCGCCGATGGCCGCGACACCAACGACCTGCTCGTCGGACTGACCCGCATCGGCATCGACGAGATCCGCCTACCGCAAAGGCCACCGCTTCTTGATGTGCGTGATCGACCACGCGACAGGCAGGTTGGTGTGGGCTGCCGAGGGTCGCAACAAAGACACCCTGGGTTAGAGTTAGTTCTTCGACCATCTGGGGCCCGAACGCGTCAGGTTGGTGACCCATGTCAGCTGTGACGGTGCGGAATAGATCCACGCCGTGCCGCGAGAGCGGGTGCCGCAAGCAGTGATCTGCCTGGATCCGTCCCACGTAGTCGCTCGGGCGCTCAATGCACTGGATAAGGTGCGAGTACGCCCAGGGCTACGGACCTGAGATGCAGAGTACTTCGTCGAGGCTGGCGGTGCGTAGGTCGGCGCGCGTGGTTGGTCGCCTACGTTGGGTGGGTGGATTGGG